>JAKIWS010000037.1 GCA_022749895.1 Thermoplasmata archaeon | reverse complement strand
CGGTCTCGTGGCCGGGAGCGGAGCGGGCGCCGCGCGCGGGGGTGGGGCGGGGCGCGGATCCCCGGAAACGGCCGACGACGGCGACGCCGAGGGGGACGAGGTCGAACTGGGAGGTGGGGTCGGCGCCGGAGGGGCGGACTTGAGCAACGACGGGTCGTCGCTGGTGGATACGGGCACCGCCTCCCCACGGCCCGGGGAGGTCATCGGTTCCGGACCGCGCTGGAGCCAGGGAGGGATTCCGGGGGCGGGCGAGGAGCTCGGTGCGGCCGTGGCGGCGGCGGGGGCCGGCATCGGCGTCGACACCACCGCCGCTTCCGGTGGACCTTCGGTATCGGGAGCTGGGACGCGGGCTTGGAGGTATTCCTGGGCCCGCTTGGCCGTCTCTTGGCTCACGGGCACGTGGCGGCCGCGGGACTTCTGCAGCAGGAGGGCGGCGCTCTCCATCGCGGTCGCGATCCGCCACATCTCCTTGCGTCGATCGCGCCCGCCCTGGCGCTCGGGATCGGTCAGGTGCGGGAGGAGGCGGGGGAGCTCGACGGCGTCGACCCGCTGCACGATCGGGGCGAGCTTCGCCTCGTTGTGGTCGCGGACGAACTGGAGGACGAGAGGGACGGTGTCCTTGCCGCGCCCGGTCGGCGACGGGGCGCCCTCCGTGACATCGCGGACCGCGACCGAGGATCCTTCCCAGCTCACGATCCGTCGCGCATGCCGTTCGGTGCCGGCCTCGCCCTTGCCCACCCGCATCATGGCGAGCGCGAGCGGGATCTGCTCCGCGAACTCATGGAGGTTCGTTTTCGGCTGCGGAAGGAAGTACGGGAACGCCAGGATCGCGCCGAGCGCGACGAGCGAGGCGGGGAGCGTCCGAACGAGGTCGAAGATCACCTGCATCCCGGCTTCCCACTCCGAGCTCGCGACGACGACGAGCGGGTCGGTCGCGCCGCGGTGGAAGAGGAACCCCTCGCCGAGGGCGACGTACAGGTTCGGGTCCGGCATCGGGGGTGGGCGACCGCTGTCCCGCCGTGCCCCGCCCATCGAGGCGTGCCACCGGAGGACCGTCGCCCCGAACTCCCCCGTCGCGAGGAGCTGGCGCGTATCCAGTACGAGCGTCTTCATCCCCAAGCGGGGGCGGTCCTCGGTCGAGAGGAACATCCGGCCGACGCAGGTGTAGCGGCCGCCGTAGGCCGGGTAGAGGAACAGGTTCGGGTAGTACGAGAGCGGCTGCGTCGGGTCCGGGTCCCAGTAATCGTGGGTGTCCGCGATGTTGACGGTCAGGTTGCCGACGACCCGGATGAGGTCGAGGGTCTCCCGGTGCCCCGGGAACTCTTCGGGGACGGTCGTGTAGCCGGGGCTCTCGGCCTCGTTGTCGACCTGGCGGCACCAGACGACGGCGACCGGGGAGGTCGACGCCGCGCGGGTGAACGGCCCCGCTTCGGGCTCGCTCCGCACCGCCGGGGTCGCCCCTTCCGTAGCCATCAACTGCCCTTGGTCTGGCGCCGCTCCAGCACGCGCTCGCAGATACGTGCGAGCGGGAGCGTCGTGTTCACCATCACGGGGACGCCCTGGGTCTCGCCGCCGTTGTGCGGAGCCTCGAGCCCGGTATCCATCAGCAGGAGGGGGTGGCCCTCCCCGGTCGAGACGGCCGAGGAGACGAGGAAGACGTCCTCCTTCGAGGAGAAGCCGCGGCCGTCCTGGGCGACCAGGATCGTGCCCATCCCGGCGCCGTCGCGCCGGAGCAGGAAGTCCGCGGTATCGAACTGGCTCTGGTACGTCCGGTCCCGGACGGCGTGGTCGATCTCTCCGAAGAAGTCGCGGAGCTTGTCGGCCTTCGAGATCGCGATGACGAGCGGGATGTTCTTCTGGCGAACGTACCGGAAGACGCCCCGCGCGAGGTTGATCTGCTGCGCCTGGTCCCGGAGCGACGGGAGCGACGGCGACAGGAGGAGGATGATCCCCTCCGCCTCGTGGACGAACCGGCCGAGCAGCGTGAGCCCCCGGCGCCAGAGGTCCCGCCGGTCGGGCCGCCACGAATCGAAGTGGGGGATGACGCGGCAGCTCTTCTCGTCGACCTCGCCGTCGGCGCTGTCGATCCACATCCGGTCGTAGGTGAAGTAGTCCGAGATGATCCCGCCGGCCTCGTCGATGGTGCGAAGCACCATCGGCCGAGAACGGCCGTCGGCGCCGTTAAGACTGCCGTACCGGAAGTTCATCTGCATCTCGACGAACTGGTTGAACTTCGTCGGGAGCGGGTACTTCGTGAGCACCCCTTGCTCTTCGCGGCCGGCCGCGAGCTCGACCCAGAGACGTTTCCGGTCGGTCATCGGGCGGTTCACGTAGAAGCGGGTCGTGGTCTCGAGCGAGCCCTCGGGGTCCGTGGGATCGGTCGTCTCGTACGTCGTCTCTTCGAGGACGATCTCGCTCTCGAGGTTGCCGTACAACGGCAGCGTCTGGCCGTCCGGCCGGGTCGGCACGTAGAGGATCGGGAGGTTCAGGCCGAAGTGGCCGGAGAGGTACCGGAAGTAGGTCGTCTTCCCGGAGGCCGGTATCCCGACGACGGCGACGCGCGCCGTGTCCGGCGGGAGCGCCTTCGGCTCCTTGCGCGCCGTCTTGGACTTGGTTCGGGTCGTGGATTTCGCTTCGGGCATGCTGCTGTGCTTCCTTACCGCATCTCCGCGAGGCAGATCTCAATGAAATCGAGCGCGCCGTCGACCGTCGCTTCCCCGGACGTGTTCTCGAGCCGGGTATCCTGCAGGAGGCCGAAGATCGACTCGACCGCGGCCTCGTGGTCCTGCGCCGCCTTGGCGGAATCGCCCTCGCCCTCGAGCCGGGTCAGTCGGTACGTGCCCCGGAGCTCCATGAGGCGGCTGAACAGGTCGTGGAGGCGCACCTTCATCGCCGGGTCGGCGCGGGCGAGCTTGTGGTCGGTCTCGTCGATGAACTGCACGAGCGTCTCGGTCTCCTTGTCGTTCTGCATCCGGGCTTGGAGCAGGGCGAGCCGACGCACGATACGGATCCGGTTGTCGGGCGGGAGCTTTTCGGCCTCGTTCCACGCCTCGAGCAGGTGGCGGGCCGCGTCGACGACCTCCCCGCGCGCGAACCGGATCCGGGCCTCCCAGTACGAGCCGGTCACCGTCGGGAGGAGCGGCTTCGCCTTCGCGAGCCGTGCCAAGGCACCATCGTAATCCTGCTGGAGGTACGCCTCGATGACGACCCCCAAGGGTCCGTACCGCTCCCGCAGGTACGCCGGCGCGACGCCGCCCGGGGCGCTCAGGACGTCGACCTCCATCAGGGGGGAAGCGGCGGCGGAGCCGCCGTTGGGCACGGGGGCGGAGGGGGCGGCCGAGAGATGATCGGAGAGGCGCGTCACGACCACGTGCTGCTGCGGCTCCTTCAGCGCCCGCGCCGCACCGGCCGCGTGGCGGGCGAGCTCCTCCGGATGGAGCTGGTCGAGCGACTGGGAGCCTTCGTAATCGACATCGAGGAACGCATGGACCATCTGGGCGAACAGCTGGGATCCCGTGACCACTTCCTGGTAGGCGAATCCGCCGGCGAGCCCGAGCTCGGTCGCGCGGGCCCGCAGCTGGTCGAGGAGCCGGTTCATGGCGACGGAGTCGACGCCCTTGTCCCGCTCCTGCCCGCTGCCGATGCCGATGATGCGGAACGAAAGCTCGGAGCCCGGCGGCAAGAGGTGGGGGACGAGGTCGCCCTTCGTTCCCGGGGGCCGGGTGTCGGCCGGGTCGCGGACCTCGTACCGCGTGGAAGCGTTGTCCCACCCGTCGGTGACGAGCACGAGGTTGCCTCGAACGCCTCCGGGGCCGCTCCGAAGGAGGTCCGCCCCGACCGCAAGAGCGTCCCAGATCGCCGAGCGACCGCTCGGGTTCAGCATGGCGATCAGGCTCTCCAGGTAGGGCAGGTTCTCGGCGCGGATCTCGCTGAGCGGGACCGCGATCCGCACGGTCTCGGTGAACGTGACGATCCCGAACGACGCCCCGACCTTGGACGAGTTCTCCACGATCCGGTAGACCGCCGTGCGGGCGACCTCGATCTTCTGCTTCTCGGCACCCAGGATCTCCGGTTCCGGAAGGGGGGCGAGCATGCTTTTCGAGAGGTCGAGGACGAGCACATGCCGCTCGTGCGGCGTCGGGGGGGCCGGCGCGTCGGTTGACTCCGCGTCCTCCATGCGTAGTTCGTCCCGGGGCTCACGCAGAGGAACTAGGTCCTGAACTCCGCGCGGAGTGCGCGAAACGACCCCGGGGACGTCGCCGACACGGGTGTAAATTAGCTCGGGTGGCCTATTTGTGCCTTCCTGACGGTGGAAACGCCGGCCCTCGGTTATCCGGCGTTCCGGAATCGCCGGCCTCGGCGGGCGGTTCGGGAACGGTTATAACCGCCACCTCGGTCGGCGGCGCTCGCATGGGCAACATTCGCCAGACGTATATCAAGCGGGTCGCGATCGAGCTGGTGCGCCACTACCCCGAGGAGTTCAAGGGGGATTTCGCCGCGAACAAGAAGAAAGTGCTCGAGCTCACCGACCTCACGGTCATGGTCGACGGCGTCCCGACGGTCACGTACAAGAAGCTCGCGAACCGCATCGCGGGGTACGTCACCCGCTACGTCAAGCGCAAGCGGGGCACGTAGTCGATTCGCCGGTCCCGCCGGCGCACCCCCCGGATTGAGGAGGCCGAACCTCGAACCATGCACCGACGTCCGCTGGGCTCGACCGGACTCTCGATCGCGCCGCTGGTCCTGGGGGGGAACGTCTTTGGCTGGACCGTCGACGAGCCGACCGGCTTCAAGATCCTCGACGCGTTCGTCGACGCCGGGTTCAACGCCATCGATACCGCGGACACCTACTCCACCTGGGTCGACGGCCACGTCGGGGGGGAATCGGAGAGCATCATCGGCCGGTGGATCGCGACCCGCGGGCGACGGGAGGAGGTCGTCCTCGCCACCAAGGTCGGCATGGAGATGGGTTCGGGCGAGCAGGGGCTCTCGCCCGAGCACATCGCCACCTCGATCGAGGGATCGCTGCGACGTCTCCAGACCGACCGGGTCGATCTGTACCAGTCGCATACCGACGACCCGAACACACCGTTCGTGGCGACCCTGGGGAGCTACGATCGGCTCCTGCGGGCCGGGAAAATCCGCGCGATCGGGGCCTCCAACTTCTCCGCGGAGCGACTCGGGGCGGCTCTCGCCGCCGCCCGGGAGCACGGGCTTCCGGCGTACCAGACCTTGCAGCCTCGGTACAATCTCCTCGACCGCGGCGACTACGAGGGGGCGGTCGAGGACGTCTGCCGCCGGTCCGGGCTGGGCGTCATCACGTACTCCTCCCTGGCGAGCGGTTTCCTGTCCGGGAAGTACCGGTCGTCGGCGGACGCCGGCAAGAGCCCGCGCGGGGCGCGCGGGACGAGCCGTCTCGACGCACGCGGCCGGCGGATCCTCGCGGCGCTGGATGAGGTGGCGGCGGGGCTCGACGCGTCCCCGGCCGCCGTCGCGATCGCGTGGTTGCTCACCCGGCCGACGGTCACGGCCCCGATCGCGAGCGCGACGTCGGTCGGTCAGCTCGAGGAGCTCATCGCGGGGACGACTTTACGCCTCGATCCGTCGTCGCTCCGACTTCTAACCGAGTCGGGTCGGGAGCGGGGATAGCGGGTACCGTCACGGTCGGCCCAACGTCCGGGGTGCGACCGCCGAGGTCGTTACGGTCGTGGGCGGTGGATCTGAGGGAACATCCCGCTCCCCACGCGCTTCATGTGGTGGTGGGCCGCGCCGTGGGAGAGCTCTTCGAATCGAAGGCGCGATTTCCCCGGGCCCCCCGCCTCGAAGGCCAGCGCCTCACCCAGGAGGTCGCGCTCCAGACCCGCGAGGGGTCGGAGTACGGCACCGATGATCCGACGACTCAGGGGAATGTGCCCGGCCGCAACCGAAGGCCATTCGTCCGGCGGACGGGGGGAGGAACGCGCGAGGACCGGGGCGATGTCGGGGGCCGAGGCGTCGCGTTGGGTCAAGGGTCCGTGGAGGCCCCAGCGCGTACGGAGGGTCTGGATCATCGACGTGCTCCGGAACGTCTCGTGAACCACCGTCTTCGGATCGATCCACGCGGACACCGCAATCGTCGGGATCCGGATTCCCGAGCGGTCGAAACGGAACCCCATCTCGCCGGCCGGCGCGGAAGAGTCGGGCGGGACCGCGGGAGGGGGCGGCACGTGGTCGAACGTGCCCCCGTGCTCGTCGAACGTGATCAGGAGCAAGGTGTTCGACCAGTTGGACCCGGTCGCGGCGCTCGAACTTCGCACCGCGTTGTACACGTGCGCCAGCAGCTGCTCGCCGCCGATGATCGAATCGGGGGGAGGCAGGTGGAGAAGGTGGCGAACACGCCCGGCCCCGGGCGGGTGCATGTCGGTGTGCGGGTGGAACAGGTTCGGCTCGATGAACGCGTACTCCGGGAGCGTCCCGTTCCGGGCATCCTCGAAGAACTCCGCGTGGCTCCCGAAATGCGTCGGCAGGAACGGTCCCAAGCGACGCGCATGGATGAGCGCGGTCGCCGACAGGATCTGCTCGGGGTCGAAGTAGACGCGCCATCGGAGCCCGGCGTCGTTGAGCCGCTCGAAGATCGTCGGCGCGTTGTTGCCGCTCGCAAACTTTCCGGGGGGTCCGTTGAGGAGGAATCCGGAGGAGGTCGCCGCGTGGAAGAACGAACGGTTGGGGTACGTCTGCGACGGGACCTCGCAGAACCAGTGGTCGAAGCAGGCGAAGTTGCGCGCGAGCGTCGTCAGCACGGGCAGCTGCTCGGGGGTGTGGCAGGCCATGATCTGATTGCACTGCTCGAAGCTCGGGGTCCAGCCCATCTCGGCCCGGAAGTTCTCCACGTAGTTCTCGACGAACCCCGTCATCGTCGGAATCGCCGCCGGATCCGTCGGGACGTTGAACGGCGCGACCATCTCGTCGACCTTGCGGTACCGGTTCTCGAGCGGATTCGAGTGGCCGAACATCTGCGTGTTGATGTGCGGGTACTCCTCACCGGGGTCCGGGTCCGGCGAATCCGTATTGACCGCCGGATGCACCGACGCGCCGGCCGAGGGCGCGCCCTGGACCTCCGGGGGGACGGGGTTCGTGAGGGTTCGACCGATTACGCCCTCGAACGCGGGGACCTCGCCGGGAGCGTAGAGGTACCCGAGCAGATTGTCGAACGAGCGGTTCTCGAACATGATCACGACGACGTGATCGAGCCGTTGCGAGCTATCGGCCGCTACCATGCGTTTTGCCGGCGGGAGGACGTGTCCCGAGAAGGTACGCCCGGAGTGCCATGAGACTGGCGCATCCGTGACACCGTCCCCCTCCTCCCGAGCGGTCGATCGCAACCGACCCGGAAAGCGCCGGCTCCGCCCCCCATCGGCTTCGTGCGGTGGGCGGTGAGGCCCGGACTCTCCCCACCTAGTCCGGTCGCGTAGGGGCCTGCGAGCCGAGAGGCCGATCTACGACCGGGTCGACTGGACTTCGCGGACCCATTCGGGCTTGATTCCCGCGTGGTGGTGGTGCTTCTCGACCGAGGCTCGGTCCGGAGCATCGAGGACACAGTACACCCGGTCCTCGGCCGCGTTGAACAGGATGTCGTGGTGCGTGACCCCGAACTGGTCCTTTGCGGCGGTCTGGAGGTGCTTGAGTTGCTCGGCCGTCAGTGAGCCCATGGGGTGGGTATCGATGTACTTCGGCATGATGGGCCGGATGGTCTCCTCCCCTTAAAGGATGGCAAACCGCGATGGGACACCGCGTCAAGGTTCCGAGTAGCGGGGATCCGCGAGGGGTCGGCGAGTCGGCTCAGGCGAGCGGCTTCCTGGACCAGAGCCAGGTGATGGCCCCGCCCATCGACGGGCTGGTCTCCGTCCCTTCGAAGCCGGCCCGCCTCAGGGCCGCCGGCGCCCGTGCCTCCCACCCGGAGGTCTCGGCGATGCGGGGGAGGAAACGGAACAGCGCCTCGGCCTCTACCGGGAGCCGCGTAATGGCACCGCCGAGGACGGGCAGCACGTGGTGGAGGTAGACCGCGTAGGCCGTGCCCCAAACGGTCCCGGGGAGGGGTCGAGAGAAATCGTACCCTCCGAACCGCCCGCCCGGACGAAGGATTCGCGCGACTTCTCGGAAGAACCGGTCGAGGTCGACGTACTTCAGGAGGTAACCCGCGGTGACGACATCGAAGGTGCCGGAAGCGAGCGGGAGGCGCTGGGCGTCCGCCTGCAGGACACAATGCGGGCCGGCGCGTCGGGCGAGCTCGAGCAGCATCGAGCGGTTGATGTCGGCCCCTACGGCCGCGTCGGGCCCGAGGAGGCGGGCGCAGCGCTCGAGAAGGAGCCCGGTCCCACACGCGAGATCGAGCGAACGCTCCCCGCGCACCGGGGCGAGCCGCTCCACCAAGACGTGTTTCCACCGAAGGTCCTGCGCCAGAGTGTAGGTGTGGAGCACGGCGTCGTATCGCGGCGCCAACCCGCGGAAGATCCCGCGGACGAACGAGCGATCCGGCGGGAGTGGGCCGGTCGCCTCGGCGTGAGGATCGACGCCGGCCGCCCCCACCGGCGGACTCACCCCCCCGAGAGGACCCGCGCGGCCAGAAGCCCCAGTGCGACGACCACGGTCCCGACGGAGAGTCCGCGAAGAAGACGTTCCGGGGCCGCGAACGGCGCGAGCACGTCGGGTCGGGCATCCTCGTGGACCGCCCCCTTATCCCGTCGAAGCTCCCGGGAGCGCCGCGAGAGCCGGATCTCCAGAACGGCCACGGCGGCGAACACGGCCGCGATCACGAGCGACGCGAGCGTGATCCCGCGCGATTGAGCGTAGAAGCTCGTGAGGAACGGCAGACTCCCCCACGAGACCGCAAAGACGCTGTCCCGGTGGAGGACGCCGCGAAACAACGTCGCGATCGGGTAGCCGATGGCGCAGATACCCTGGACCGCCACGAGCCCCAGGAACCAGGGACCGAGCACGAGCGCGGCGCCCGCGACGCCGATCGCGACTCCGGCGCCGACACCGGAAAGCCCCACGGCCCAGAGCGCGCGCGCCGGCCAATGGCGGACGTACCGCGAACCCATTCCGGGAACCTGGTCGAGAAAATGGGCACCGATGCCCAACGCGAGAACATACGCCACCAACGTCCAAGCGAGGATGCCCGGCGCGTAGCGCGGGGCGATCGCCGCGCCAACGATCACGAAGCCGAGGACCATCAGCGTGTACGGCGGGTGGAGCATCGTCCACGCCTCGCCCGACCAACTGTCCCGACCGGCGTACCACGTCGGTCGGATCGCCGGGGCCGGTGGGACGGGCACGTGGGGCGAGAGGCCCGTCACCGCACCACGTTTTCGATGGTTCCTGCTGGAGGGATTCGTGCCCCCGGCACCGCCCTCGAGCGCCGGGGGGCCGCCGGCTAATCGAAGACCCGGAGACCTTCCTGCAGGTGGGCGATCTCGACCGAGGTCGTAGGTCGTCCCGTAAGGATCGCCCGCGTGTTGGCGACGAGACACGCGCCGACGACGGGAACCCCGAAGTTCGCGGTCGAACGGTGGACCGGCACGCCCAGGGTCTCCTCGATCGCGCGGGCCTCGGTCACCGTGACCTTCGGATGCACGACCGCGCCGGCGTTCGTGGCGATCCCCGCCATGCCGACGGTACCGAGGCCGGCCACGGTGCCGCGACGCGACGGCACCTTCAGGGCCCGGCCGATCGCCGCGACCGACTCGTCGGAGAAATCCGGGTGGACGATCGCGCCGTGGTCGTTGGCGAGCACGTTGTTGCCCAATGCGTTGAACCGGCCCCGGATCACGTGCACCGGCGCCACCGACTCGAGCACGGCGAACTCGTGCTCGCCGATGTACGACCCTACGACGAGACCTTGGGTGTTGAACGTCACGAACGAGCCCACGACGTCGGTATCGAACACCCGTGTCTTGACCGGGATGACGCCGAAGAGCCGCTCGATGTCGTGCAGAAGGCTCGCGGGGATCGACGGCGGGACCACCGCCGACTTCTCTCCGACCTTGAGATGGACGCCGAGGAACGGGCTTCCCGTGAAGGTGGCCCGCCCGACCGGCAACCCGTCCCTCCCGGCGTTAGGCCGACGCCCGGTGCTCCAGGAGGTCGACCTCGATGAGGCCGTCCTCGAACCGGATCGCCTTGACGCGGACCTGGCGCGGGAGATGTTGGATGCCGCGTTCCCAGATGAACTCGTTCAGGCGCGGGTCGATCCACACGTCCGCGCGGGCGCCTTTCATGTGGCGCATTACGAACCGGCGGACCGTCTCCAGGGCATGGCCGGCGCGCCGACGGCGGGACGGCTGGTGCTGGCTCGGCCGGAGCGGGATCGTGTACTCGCGCTCGAGCTCTTCCGTGCGGCTCTTCTTCGCTTCCCTCGCCATCGATCGTCCTCGGTTACAGGTGGAGGTGCCCGCGCTTCCAGCTGCGGCGCTTCGGGTGCTTCGTCACCTGGCGGTTCGTCCGCTGGATGACCCACGCCGGCACCCTCCGGTTCCGGCGTACCGCCCGGAACAGACGGGTCTTCCGCGCGAGCGACTTCCTCCGATTCGCCACGAGTGCACCTTTCGCTGACCCGACCGACCTAACGACGGGTGATATTGATTTCCCGTCGTTCGGGATTGAGCCGCTCGAGGAGGAGACGGAGCGTCGCATCGTCGACCATCCGCTGCAGGCGACCCTGCGCGGCGAGCGTCAGCACCTGCTGTTCCGCCGCCTGGGCGACCTCGGGCTTCGCCATCCGGATCCGCGCCAATCGCTCCCGCGCTTCCGGCGTGAACACCCGGCGCAGGGCCTCGGCCCGCTCCGCGTCCCGCCGTTCGGCCTCCGCCTGCTGCTGGACGGCGGCGACCTGGTTGCCGTACATCTGTTGATTCTGCATATCCTGAAGTTGCTGCATGCGCCGGCGCCGAAGTTCGGCGAGTTCCGCGTCCCCGTCCATCGAGATCGCCGTCCTCCGTCCCGGCGGCGTTAGAGGTACTTGGCGAGCTCCGGTTGCTTCTCCGAGAGCTGCTTCAAGGTGTCGCGCGCGACCGTCGCGATCAACCGCTGACCGTCGGCGCTGAGCCGCCGACCGCGCTTCTTGAGCGGCTCGACGAGCCCCGCGTGCTCGAGCTGTTGGACGATCTCCCGGACGACCGACCGTGACCCGCTCCGGGCGTGGTACGGTGCGGAACCTCGGTCCTTCTTCCCCCCGTACTCGGTGGCCATGCGGGCGACGCCCGTCGGGCCCCGGAGGTAGAACTTGCGGAGGACCGACGCGCTCCGGAGGTACCACCAGTCCGGCTGCGCCGGGGCGCGTTGCCGGTTGACGCCGGTCTTCGCGAACTGGGCCCAGGTCGGCGGCCGAATCGCCGGCCGCCCGCGGAGCTCCTGCGCCAAGCGGGGCAGGAGGGCGGAGGTCGGTACGTCCGTCGCGCGTGTCATCTTGAACGGCGCGGCGAGCGGGCGGGCTTATTTAAACGTAAGCACGGTCCTCCTCGAAATCGCCGCGCATGTGGGAGAATCCGACGACCGACCCTGACCGGCGTCGTCCGGCCTGGGCCGCCGGCGTGGTCCTCGCCGCCGGGGCCTCGCGCCGTATGGGTGGGTACCCCAAAGCGACCGTGCGCATCGGTGCGGAGGCGGGCGTCGCGCGGATCGCGCGGCTCGCGGTGGAGGCGGAGCTGGACCCGGTGATCGTCGTCGTCGGCCCGCACGCGGACGCGACGCGGGCGCACCTGCGCGGCGTGCCGGTTTCCGTCCTCGACAACCCTCGATGGGCGGACGGACGCACGGGGACGTTGCAGGTCGCCCTCGAAACCCTCGACCCCGCGCAGAGCGTCGTCGTCTGGCCCGCGGACCACCCGTTCGTTGAGTCCGCCACCGTTATCGACCTCGGTCGTCGGTCGGCCAAGGATGCCATGGCCGTCTGGGTGATTCCGACGTATCGCGGCCGGAGCGGCCATCCGGTCATCCTCCGTCCTCCGGTCCTGGCGATGGTACGGCAGATGGGCCGCGGGGAGCCACTCCGAAACTTGATCGCGCATTTTGGTCCGCAGGTGGGCCACTTGGCGGTCGAGGATCCGGGCGTCGTGGCCAATGTCGACTCGTGGGCGGAGTACGACCGTCACCTCGCGTTGTGGAGCTCGCGCCAGGGAGAACGATGGACCGGCGCCTGACGCGGGAAGCGCTCCGCCTGATGGAGGTGCACGCGCCGTTCGTTCGGGCGACGGTGGTGCGCACAACGGGGTCGGTTCCCGGGAAGCTCGGAGCGTCGATGCTGGTCCGGGCGGACCTCAGCACGGTCGGCACGGTCGGAGGCGCCGCGCTCGAAGAAAAGGTTAAGGAGCACGCCGCCCACGCGATGCGTACTCAGCGGGGCGACCTCTTCCACTTCGACCTCCAGCAGTGGAAGGAGGGCGGACTCCCGAGCTGGTGCGGGGGGTCGGTGGATATCGCCGTCGAGTACGTCCCCGCGCGGCCGAACCTGCTCCTCTGGGGCGGGGGCCACGTCGCCCATGCCCTCGCGAAGGTCCTCCCGACGCTGGAATACGACTACAGTGTCGCGGACGACCGGCCGGAGTGGATCGGGACCGAGCGGTTTCCCGAGGCCGACCGCCGCGAGGTCGTATCGCCCGAGGCGGTCTGGGATCGCTTCGACCCGGCGACGTTCACGCACCTCTACCTTCTGGGCTACGACGCCGGCAAGGATACCCAGCTCGTCGCAGGGTCGCTGGCGAAGTTTCCCGGGTGGATCGGCGTGATCGCGAGCGCGGCGAAGCGGGAGCGGATGTTCGCCAAGCTCCGATCGTCGGGGGTCGACCGGGCCCTCCTAGCGCGGGTCCACTCGCCGGTCGGTCTGCCGGTCGGCGCCGAGAGCCCGGCAGAGATCGCCGTCAGCATCGTCGCCGAGCTCGTCCTCCAACAGCACCCGGACAAGGCGCCGGGGGCCGAGCCCCCCGAGGAAGCCGCGGTCGAGGTACCGTCGCGATGACGCCCGCGCGTCTACGCCTCGCGATCAACGGCCATCCGGTCGAGGTCACCTGCCCCCCCGAGCGGATCCTGCTCGACCTCCTCCGGGAGGACCTGAACCTGACGGGGACCAAGCGGGGGTGCGACCTCGGGACCTGCGGGTGCTGCACCGTGCTGCTCGATGGTCGACCGACCCTCTCCTGTCTGACGCTCGCGCACCTCGCCGAGGGCCACGCGATCACCACGATCGAAGGGGTCTCGCCGGCGCAGGGTCTGAATCCTGTCCAGAGGGCGTTCGTCGAGCACGGGGCGACCCAGTGCGGCTTCTGCACGCCGGGGTTCATCGTCACCGGCACGGCGCTGCTCAAGGAGAATCCCCATCCGACGCGCGACGAGGTGGAGCGCGCCGTCAGCGGCAATCTCTGCCGGTGCACCGGCTACACCAAGATCATCGAGGCGATCCTCGCGGCCGCGGAGTCGCCGTGAGCGCGGTCCAGCCGCCGCGCGACGAGATGCGACTGCTGGGCACGCGCATCCCGTACGTCGAAGGACCGCTCAAGGTCACGGGCCGCGCGGAGTACACGGACGACATCAAGCGTCCCGGGATGCTCGTGGGCCGACTCCTTCGAAGCCCGTGGCCGCATGCCCGGCTCCGCTCGATCGATACCCGGGCGGCGCGCGCGATGCCGGGCGTCTTCGCGGTGCTCACGGGGGAAAAGTACCCGACCCCGTTCGGGGTGCTGCCGATCACCCACGACGAGACCGCGATCGCCGTCGACAAGGCGCGGTACATCGGCGACATCATCGCCGCCGTCGCCGCCCAGGACGAACTCACCGCGGAGCGCGCCCTCGCCACGATCCAGGTCGACGTGGAGGTGCTTCCGGAGTACACGGACCCGCGCGTCGGCCTCGCCCCGGTTGCGGAGCCGATCCATGCGCGCGGCCTCGCCGGCACCAACATCCAGAAGGAGGTCGTCCAGCACTTCGGCGACGTCGACGCGGCGTTCGTGAAGGCCGCGGTCCAGGTGCGCGTCCGCGGGAACTTCGCCGGCGTGACGCATGCGTTCACCGAGCCGATGGCGACGATCGCGGACGCGACGCCCGACGGTCGGCTCACCGTCTGGAGCGCGACGCAGGTCCCCCACTACCTGCACCGTTCGCTGAGCGAGGTCCTGGGGATCCCGATGCACCGGATCCGGGTGATCAAACCCGAGGTCGGCGGGGGTTTCGGGGGGAAGTCCGACCCTCTCCCGCACGAGATCGTCTGCGCCGCCCTCGCGATCGAGACCGGTCGCCCGGTCAAGATCCTGTTCGACCGCGAGGACGTCTTCCTGACCAACCACGGGCGCCACCCGACGCAGAACGATGTCCGGATCGCGGCCGACGCGGAGGGGCACCTGCTCGCCTACGACATCGAGGCGTTGATCGACGGCGGCGCGTGGAGCTCCTTCGGTACCGTCACGACGTACTACAACGGCGTCCTCTCGATGGGACCGTACCAGGTCCCGAACTTCCGGTACAAGGGTCGGCGGGTCTACACGAACCGCCCCCCCAGCGGCGCCATGCGGGCCCACGGGGGAACGAACATCCGGTACACGATCGAGGTCGCGCTCGACGAGCTCGCGGAGAAGATCGGCATGGACCCGTTCGCATTGCGGGAGCTGAACGCACTTCCGCCGAACTCGAAGACGATCAACGATTTCCGTATCACGTCGACGTCGTTCCGCCAATGCCTCGCCGCCTCCCGCGAGAAGAGCGACTTTGTGACGAAGTGGCGGAAGCTCCCGTACGGCGAGGGCGTCGGGCTCGGGTGCGGGTTCTACATCTCGGGCTCCAACAGCCCGATCCATTTCACCCCGAAGATGCCGCAATCGACGGTCCACCTCAAAGTCGACATGGACGGCGGCATCGCCGTCCACTCGATGCAGGCGGACATCGGGCAGGGGTCGAACACGCTCCTCGCCGCGATCATCGCGGAGGTCGTGGGTGTGGACCTCGATCGCGTCCACGTCGTCCGCGTCGACACCGACGTGAGCCCGATCGACCTCGGCAGCTACTCGAGCCGCGTGACGTTCATGATGGGCAACGCGGCCCGCCGTGCCGCGGAGCAGCTCAAAGAAAAGCTGGTCCACGCCGCGTCGCAGCTGACCGGATACCCTCCCGAACAGCTCCAGGTGGCCCACGAACGCATCCACGTCCGTCACCGCGACGACGTCGGCGTGACGTTCATCGAGGCGCTGCACAAAGCGATGGAAACCGCGGGCGCGCTCACCGCCACCGGCGCGTACTCCTCGCCGCCGATGGGGGGATCGTTCAAAGGGGCGCGCGCGGGGACCGCACCCGCCTATTCGTTCGCGGCGTACGTTGCCCAGGTGAAGGTCGATACCGACACCGGCGAGTTCCGCGTATCGAAGGTCTGGGCGGCGTTCGACTGCGGACGCGCGCTCAACCGGCTCGCCGTGGAGGGGCAGATCGAAGGGTCGATCCACATGGGGCTCGGGCAGCTGATGGGGGAATCGATGAACTACCGCGGCGCTCGCCTGCTCAATCCCGCGCTGCTGGAGTACAAGATCCCGATGCCGTTCCAGATGCCCGAGGTCGAGTGCCTCCTGGTGGGGGACGACGACCCCGAGGGCCCCTTCGGAGCGAAGGAGGCGGGGGAAGGCCCCTTGATCGCCACGCTCCCCGCGGTCGCGAACGCGCTCTACGATGCCATCGGCGTCCGGTTCTACGACCTACCGATCACGCCGGACAAGGTCGTCAAGGGGATCGAGGACCGCGAGCGCGAAGGGCGGGCCTGGAAGGGGGCGTGAACCGTCGATGCACCTCGACCCGTTCGAACTCCATCGCCCGACGACCGTCGACGAGACCGTGAAACTCGCCCGGGAATTCGCCGGACAATCCGACTACCTCGCGGGCGGCACCGACCTGCTGCCCAACTACAAGATGCACCTCAACGTGCGACCCCACCTGATCGCCCTCGACCGTGTGGGGGAACTTACCGGTGTCTCCCCCGAACGGCTGGGCGCGATGGCCCGGCTCGCCGACGTCGAGCGGGACCCCGAGATCCGGCACGCGTTCCCGGGCGTGGTCGCCGCGGTCGGAGAGATCGCGACCCCCCTCGTGCGCGCCGGCGGGACGATCGGGGGGAACCTTCTCGTCGAAACTCGCTGCTTCTTCTTCAATCAGAGCTACTTCTGGCGGCAAAGCTTGGGGTTCTGCCTCAAGGCCGACGGCGACAAGTGCCACGTGGTCCCGCAGAAAGAGAAGTGCTACGCGACGTTCAGCGGGGACCTGGCCCCGGCGCTCGGCGTCGTCGAGGCCGAGCTCGAGGTCGCCGGTCCGGACGGCCGCCGCCGCTTCCCGGTACTCGACATGTACGACCCGAACGGCGACGGGATCAAGCGCCACCGCCTCGGGCCCGGTGAGCT
>JAKIWS010000036.1 GCA_022749895.1 Thermoplasmata archaeon | reverse complement strand
GAGATCATCACGGGCCAGACCTTCGAGCTCCGCCCGCTCTCCGTTCCTTCGGCCCCCACCGGGCTGCTCGCCACCGCGGGGAACACGACCCTTCAAGTTGGCTGGAGCCCGGTCGCCTCGACCGGTGCGGGCGTGAACTACACGGTCTCCATCGCCACCGCGCTCACCGGGCCGTGGGGAAACAACCATACCTTGGCGGGGACCGCGTACACCTACAGCGGACTCACCGACGGAACGAAGTACTTCGTGACGGTCGTCGCGAGCAACGTGGTGGGCCAAGGGCCCGCCGCCTCCCCCGTCAACGCGACCCCGCTCGGGATCCCGTACCCACCGATCTCCGTCACGGCGGTCGGCGCGAGCAACACGACGCTCAACGTTTCGTGGGCCGCCCCGACCTCGACCGGCGGCGCTCCGGTGACGAACTACACCCTCAAGTGGTCGCTCGCGACTTCGAGCATCTGGACGAGTGTCAGCGAGGGAACCTCCCTCGCCACGACTATCACGGGCCTCAAGCCGGTCACCAACTACACGGTCTTCGTAGTGGCGTGGAACAAAGTAGGGTCCTCCAACGCGAGCGCGAAGGTGACGGCCGAGACGAAGGCGACCCATGTCGTGCACCCCCCGGCGTCGTCGGGATCCAGCTCCAGCAACAACCTGCTACTCTACGTGATCCTGGGTGTGATCATCGCGGCGGTCCTTGCCGCGGTCGCGCTGATGATGATGCGGCGCAAGAAGCCGGCGACCGCCGGCATTGCACCGTACCCTGGCCCAAGCGGTCCGGTGCCTCCGGCACCCAGCAGTCCCCCGCAACCTCCGGCCGGCAGCGGGGCCTCCCCCTGGACCGAGGACTCGGGGCCTAGCCCGCCCCCCGGCGCCCAGTAGACGCTCAGAATCCCCGCGTATCGTCCCCGCCCCCTCTCAGCTGGGGGAGGGGCTGGTGCCCCTAGCCGAAGGTCGCGATCAGGGCCCTTGGGGCGAAGACGTCGGCCGATCCGCAAAGGCTCGGGGCCGCCGTCCCCTCGGCACGGAGATTCCGAACTACCGTTGCACGGCTAGCGGAGTGGAGCACGGACCGCCGCCCCGAGCCTCCAGCACCGAGGCCACCGTACCTCCGAGAGCGCCCCCCTTAGCGTGGTCGACACCGTCGGTCGTTGTTCGTTCGCACGCGCTTATAGGCCTCCTGGAGCCTGTGGCGCATGATCGGGATGCGGGCCGGACGTCGCGTGAGTCGCACCCACGGTCTCGCATTCGGAACGATGCTCCTCGCCGTCGCGTTGGTCGCTTCGATCGGATCCCCGCTACCCTCGCAAGGCCCAGCGGTGCCACCCCGCGCGACGGCGCATCCCACCCCGTTGGTGTCGAGCGATAGCACCCTCCAGCGAGACGCGGGTACCGCTGCGTACCCCAGTACCGTGATCGGCCCGATCCAGGGGAAGTACTTTCTCGGGAACACGAGTCTCCCCTTCGGACCGGCCGCTGCCGCGACGTCGGTCGTCGTGAACCCCGTGACCCAGACTTTCTACACGGCCAATTATGGTGCGGGCACGATCACGGCCGCTTCGGAATCCGACGGCCGCGTCCTTCGCAGCGCGATCGTCGGGAGCTTCTTCTCGGGATTCTATCCGACCAGCCTCGTGGCCGTACCTGCGTCCAACGCGGTCTATGTAGGTATGGTGGCCCCGACGACCGGGTTCATCCTCGTGCTCGACGGGACTACGCTGGGCGTGCGGGCCAATCTCTCGATGTCGGGCGCCCCGACCGGCATCTTCGAGCCCGCGTACGATTCGGGGGCTTACGACCCATCCTCGAACCAGGTCTTCTTCACCAACTATTCGAACGGAATCCTTCTCGCGATCCACGTCGCGACCAACCGGGCGACGTACGTCCTCTGCCCCGCCATCGGGTGCATCGGCGCCCCAATCGCGGTGGCCGCGCCCTTGGGCGAGCTCGTCGCCACGACGTACGGCCCGAACCTCGTCATCTACAACACCACCACCGACACGTCCGTGGCGATGGTCGCGGCGCCCCCGGGGGCCAAGACGTTCGGGATCGCGTACCTCCCGGGCCCACAGGTGCTCGTCGCGGGCAACGTGAGCGGCTCCAACTCGGGCGTGTTTTTCGAGTGGAACCTCAGCTCTCGGGCCTATCTAGGTACCCTGCCGCACGACCCGGCATACGTAGTCGACGTCGTCTTCGACACCGCCCACCAGGACATCGTGGCCACGGGCGAGAACGGGAGCCTGCGGATCGTGGCCGTCAACCAGGGGACCGGCGCCGTCGACGGCTTCTACCAGGCGGGGCCCGGAAGCGGGAGCTTCTTCTCCCTGGCCCTCGACCCGCCCGCGAATGTGGTCCTCGCCTGCGGACTCACCAACAACAGTTCGATCGCCTTCAATTTGCCGGCGCTCACACCGGTAGTGCGCTATGCCTCGTTCCCCTATCACCAGGTCGGCGTCGCGGTCGATCCCACGACCGGCACGGTGTTCACCCTGGGATTGTTCCCGCACAGCATCCGGGCCTCGTCGGAGGTGTCCGGGACGACCCTTTGGACCGACTACCTGAGCCGCGGCTACTTCAACGAAATCTCCAACGAGGCCGTCGTCGATCCCTCGACGGGGACGCTCTACGTCGCCATCGCGGGGGTCGGTCTCGTCGGAGTGTTCAACGAGACCACGGGGGCTATGGTCGGCCAGATCGCCCTGCCGGCCACGGTCAACGCCACCACGATCGCTGTCGACCCTGCAGCCCAGCAACTGTACGTCGGCCAGACGAACGGGAGCGTCTCCATCTGGTCGACCTCGACGCGGACCCTCCTGGCGAACGTCCCGACGCCCGGGTTCGTCCCGTGCGCCGCCGCCGCGAGCACGTCGCGCCACGAGGCGTACTTCACTGACTGCGCCCCCATCGGTCATGTGACCACGATCAAGGGTCCCGCGTTGGCCCGGGGGTCGACGTATACCACCGGAAGCGACCCCTCCGGGATCACCCTCGACCCGAGCGGGATCATCTACACCGCCGACCTCGGCGCGGGGACCGTCACGCGGATCAATACCTCGAGCGGTACCGTCCTGCCGCCGCTCGCGCTGGGCGGCTACCTTCCCCGCGACATCGCCATCGACGCGCGCGATGGCATCTTGGCCCTCACGAGCCTCCAAGCCGAGACGATCGAGCTCGTGGATCCGCAAAACGGCACACACCTGGGGTTCCTGATCGTCCATACGAGCAGCTGGGCGATCACCTTCGATTCGGCGAGCACGGTCTTCATCGCCCCTCTCTACACCCCGGGGCAGACTTTCGAGCTGCGGGAGCTGACCGCCCCGGCGGCGCCGACCTCGCTCACCGCCACCGCCGGAAACGGCACAATCCAAGCGCAATGGTCGGCCCCCCCCACGATCGGCGTCGCCATCTCGAATTACACGGTGGCGCTCGCGACCGCAGCGGCCGGACCTTGGGGAAGTCCCCACGATGTGACCGCGACGAACTACACGTACACCGGCCTCACGGATGGTACCCGGTACTTCGTCACGGTGACAGCGACCACCGTCGTCGGAACGAGCCCTCACTCCGCCGTCGCCAACGCGACCCCGCTTGGTGTTCCCTTCCCGCCAACCGCGGTGCTCGCGATCGGGGTGAGCAGCACCTCGATCAACGTGACATGGGCGCCGCCGGCGACGACGGAAGGCGCTCCGGTAGGGTTCTACTCGCTAAAGTGGGCCGTCGCCGGCAGCCTTGCGTGGACGACGATCCGCGAAGGCGCGGTGCTCGCCACCTTGATCACTGGCCTGAGCCCTTCCACGAACTACACGGTGATCGTGATCGCCTCGAATTCGGTCGGCGCCTCCAACCCCAGCACCCAGTCCACGGCCGCCACCCAACCGTCGCCCGCGGTCCACCATCCGCCCGCCTCCTCCGCGTTCACGAGTAGCTCGAACCTCCTGCTCTACCTGATCGTCGGGATTGCGATTGCTGCGGTTGCGTTGGCCTTCGTGAAGATGCGCGGGAAGAAGGCCGTGCAACGCAGTGGGGATTCGGACACCGGACCGATGGTTCCGCCTCCCGCCCATGGTTCGGGCCGGACCCCGCCCCCAGGTGCCCTATAGGCAGAGCCTACACGGAAGGGCCGCCGGATCCAGACGCGACCGGTCCTCCCTGGGGAGCAATCGGGGCCGAGAGCTCGGCGTCCAATCGGGACCCGGCAGCCGCGGCGTTCTCGACGTCCTAGCCGTTTCTCCACCTCACCTCCGGAGACTACCTCGAGTGCGTCTAGTGAAACCATTTGTAGGGCTGCTGGAGTCGCGGCGGCCCCCAGACTATGTCGAACGGCATCGCGATCGAGACGCGCGGAGTTCACCGCTCCTTCTCGTCCCGGAAAGGCTTCCTCTTCAACGAGGTCGTTGCGACGGAAGCGCTCCGGGGCGTCGATCTCCAGGTGCCGGCCGGCGAGATCTTCGGCCTGCTTGGGCCGAACGGCGCCGGGAAGACCACGCTTACGAAGATCTTGGCGACGCTCCTCCTCCCCACCTCCGGTCAGGCGTTGGTTCTGGGTCACAACGTAGCAACGGAGGCGCTCGCCCTCCGGCCGAAGATCGGCTTGGTGCTCGGGGGGGAGCGGGGCCTGTACAATCGAATCAGCGCCCGGGAGAACCTGCGGTACTTCGCCGACCTGTACGGTCTCCCGTTGGCACGGCGGACCGGGCGGATCGACGAGGTGCTCGCTCGCGTAGGTCTCTCGGATGCGGCGGATCGCCGGGTCGAGGAGTTCTCTCGGGGGATGAAGCAGAAACTGCACATTGCCCGGGGGATCCTCCACGAGCCGCGGGTACTCTTCCTCGACGAGCCGACGATCGGGCTCGACCCGAAGAGCGCCCGAGAGACCCGGAAGCTCATTCGCGGTTTGGTCGCCGAAGGCGTCACGATCTTCCTGACGACCCACTACATGTTCGAGGCCGAGGAGCTCTGTCGCCAGATCGCGGTCCTCTCGAAGGGCCGCATCGTCGCGCGGGACACCGTCGCGGGGCTCCGTCGGCTCGTGGGGGGCGACCGGACCATGGAGCTCGAGGCGTACGGGTTCGAGGACGCGGAGATCGGTCGGATCAAAGGAATGCCGGGAGTCTCCCGGCTCGTTGCGGAAGAGTTCGGGCCGCGACTTCGCCTGACGCTGCGGCTCCGGACGAATGAGCTCCTCCCCGACGAACTCCTGCGCCAGCTTCCCGGCCACCCCGAGCTCACGATCCGGGAACGCCGCACCAGTCTCGAGGACATCTATCTCGACCTCGTGGAGGAGGAGGCGAACTAGTGGCGCCGAGCGAGGTCTCCCGGGGACGGACGCTCCTCGCGTCGGTCCGTCTTGCGGTGCTGCAGTTCCTCGCCGACCCACAGTGGCTCGTGCCGAGCATGATCGCCCCCGTCGTCTTCGGCCTCGTCGCCTACGAGCTGTTCCGCGGCTCGGGCGCGAACTTCGCGCTCTACGCCGTCCTCGGGGCGGGGATGATGAGCATGTGGGGCCAGACCCTGTACGGCAGCGGTTGGGCGACCGGACAGGACCGCGAGCTCGGCACGCTCGAACCGACGCTCTCCGCGCCGACGCCGTACCTCTGGGTCGTCATGGGCCGCGTCGTCTGGAACACCGTCTCGGGGCTCATCGGGGGAGCGATCGTCTACGTCGTGGTAGTCGCGTCGTACGGGCGGCCGCTGTCGGTGCCCAACCCGGTCGGGTTTGTGCTCATGTTCGTGTTCGTGATCGTCACGCTCGCCGCGGTCGGGATCGTTTTCGCAGCGTGGTACGTGTACACGCGCTACGCCGGTTTTGTTCAGAACGTCGGAGAGTTCGCGTTCTACGTCGGGACCGGCTGCATGTTCCCGGTGATCCTGCTCCCGTTCTGGACCAACCCGGTCTCCCTGGCCTTCCCGCCGACGTTGGCCGTCGATGCGCTGCGGTACGTGAGCATCCCGGGGTACCAGGGCTTGAGCTGGGGCTTCTGGGGGGACGTAGCGGGCGCGCTCGCAACCACCGCGGTCTATCTCGCGGTCGCGGGGACGGTGTTCCACCGGGTGGAGAAGCACGTGCTCGAAACCGGCAACCTTTCGGAGTGGTGAACGTGGCCGCCGTCGTCGCGTCGTCGGGCCCCCTCGCCAACCGGGCCTCGTTTTGGCGCACCCTCTGGGTGAACGCAATCTTCGCCCCCCGCACGAGCCTTGGCTTCATGCGACTCGACTTCGTGCTCGGAACGGTGTTCATCATCCCGTTCACCCAGATGTTGTTCTTCGCCTACGTTGCGAACCTCGCGAACAACGTCGCGAACTCGGTCGCGTACGTCGCGGTCGGCAACGCCGTCGCGACGGTGACGTACTCGTCGATCTTCTCGGTCTGCCAGACGACCGACTCCGAGAAGAACAACGGAACGATGGAGCACCTGCTCGTCTCTCCGACGAGCCGCTTCGCGCTCTATTTCGGCCGGGGGCTGATCCCGATCCTCGTCTCGCTCGCGACGGTGGCGGTCGGGCTCACGTACGCCGTGTACGTCTTCGGGGCGCCGTTTGCGCCGGGAGCCGCGGGCCCGGTCGCCATCTCGGTCGTCCTGGCGGCGTTCTCGATGGTCGGGTTCGGCCTCCTGCTGGGAGGGGTCGCCCTCTACCTCCGCACGTCGATCATCCTCGGGAACATCTTCCTGTTCCTCGGACTTTTGGTCTCGGGGACCAACTTCCCGGTCGCAAACCTCCCGCTCCCCCTTCAGTTCCTGGGGTACGGGCTCCCGCTCACCTACGCGGTCTCGGCCGTCCGCGCCTCGCTCGCGGGTGCCCCGCTGTCGACCCTCGGCCTCCTGTGGGGCGAGCTGGCGCTCGCGGGTCTCGTGAGCTACGCAATCGCCATCCTGCTCTGGAAGGTCTTCGAGCGCCGGGCGCTCGCCACCGGTAGCATCGCGCGGTTCTGAGCGGTCCTCGCGACCGCCCCCGGTCCGGCGAGGGCCGACCGCGAGCGACGGACCTCGCGTCGTGCTCCGCCGCGGTGGGCGCCGCGCAACCCAGATGTGCGCGCGATGTCTCCCCGATTCGTGGTCGCGACGATCCGACGCGTGGGGGTCAAGGGGGAAATCGCGCAGGAGCGGGGTCTACCGAAGCCCTCGGTGCCCCAGGCGCTCGTGACGGTCCGAGGCCTCGACGGCGACTACAACCGGTACCGACAAGAGGAGTTGCACGGCGACCCGGATAGCGCGGTCCTTCTGATCGCGGAAGAGACCCTCCGCGAGCTCCAGCAAGAAGGTTGGCCGGTCGCTCCGGGGGATCTCGGGGAGAACTTCACCCTCGGAGGGCTCGACCCTTCGCTCTTCACGCCCGGACTTCGTCTCGGCATGGGCGCGGCCGAGGTGCAGGTCTCCCGACGGTGCGACCCCTGTCGCAATCTCTTCGCCCTACCGTACATAGGCGATGCCCGAGGTCCGGAATTCCTTCGCGCCACGTTGGTCCGTCGAGGGTGGTACGCCCGAGTCCTCCGGGAGGGGGTCGTGCGCGTGGGAGACCTGGTCCGTGCGAACCAGATCGCGGACCGCCGCCCGGTGGACCCTGCGGGAACGACGTCTCGCTAGCGCCCTGCCGCGTCCTGGGCGGCCGCGTCCCGGACGATCTTCGCGAGGACCGGAGCGCGGGCGGCGCCCATAGTCGGGACTTTGACATGCCGCATCCCCTTCCCGGTTCCTTCGAGCCCCGGGTAGCGCGAGGTCAGCTCGGCCCCCCGAAAGAATCCTAGATTGACGTGGTTCGTGAACAGCATGAGGCAGATCACGTTCCCGCGACCGCTCCAGACCGGATTCTGCCACTTTAGGCTCTCGCGAAGGTCGGGCGCACTCCGCCGCACCATGATGCGGAGCGCGCTCGCGATCGCACGGAGGTCGGGCGGGAGATTCGCGATCGCTCGATCGACCTTCGGGTCGGTGCGCGAGGTCGTCGTCACGCGCGCGTGGAGGCCCGTCGGACGAAAACTTTGCCGCTCTAGGCCGCCGAGCGGGGCCGGAGCGATTCGAGCTTCGCCTCGATCGCGTCCGCGAATTTCGACGGGGCCGTGGGACTTCCCCGGAGGAGGAGCTCGGGTTCGATGAGCTCGAGCTCCCCCAGGAGCCAGCCGCCGTCGGCGGCCGGGAGGTAATCGACGCGGGCGTAGAGCGGGGGCGTCTCGAGCGTGGCGAGAATCCTTCCGGCGTCCGCGATCTCGGCAGGCGTCGGCGTCACCGGTTGTGCAACGCGTGGGTCGTTCTCCAACACAAAGGCGTAGCCGACGGCGAAGGCAAACTCTCCGTTGAAGAAGACGAGCGAGCGTTCGCCGCGCTCTTTCGCGAGGGCCAGGAACGGCTGAACGAGGGCATCCCCGGTTTGGAGGAGGTGGTTCAGGTGGCGGTCCCCCTCGCGGATTTGGTCCGACCCGACGCGCAGGAGCCCGTTCGAACTCGAGCTCACGGCCGGTTTCACCACCACGTCGTTCCAGCCGCGGCGTTGGAGGATCTCGCCGAGCGAAATGCGCGTGCGCTTGCGCGCGAGCTCCGTCGGAACGACAGGGACCCCCCGGAGCTCGAGGTCGTGAAGGTAGCTCTTGTGGGCGTTCCATGCGACCATCCCGGGCGGATTCCACATCGGCGCCTTCCGGGCCGCGTCGCCGACCCAGCGCAGGAACTCCTCGACCCGGGGCGGATAGTCCCACGGCGACCGGATCACGATCAGGTCGAACGACGACCAGTCGACCGTCGGCGAATCCCAGACAGCCGGTCGGACCGAGATCGATCGGCGAGCGAGCTCAGGGACCGCGAGGAGATCATCCGGTGTTCCGTCGGCGAACTGCGAGCTGGTGACGAAGGCAACCTCCTTCGTTTCCTCGCGGAGCGCCAAAGCCACCCGGGTCCCCAGGCCCCGAGTGCGAACGTCGTCGGCTATCAGGGTTCGCCCCGGACCGCCCCGGCTGCGACCGCAGCCCGCCTCCGTGCGATCGGCGGGTTCGTCCGAGTGCCCCGATCGGAGGCTGGACCGGCCACATCGGTCCCGGCGCCTTACGCGAAGGTGAAGAGCTCCTGGAGCGGCGAGTTCAACGTCGCCTTGTCGTTGCGGCCATTGGAACCCAGGCCGAGGAGCCACTCGATCGTCGTGAGGAGGCTATAGTGGCTCGAGTTGGAGGTGATTGCCGTCCCCGCGGTGCTGTGGGAGCTCACAGCGACCAGGTAGATGTGCCCGCCGGCCAGGTGGTTGTACCCGGCGTTCGTCGTTCCTTCGTCGAAGGTGATGAAGAACACCGTGCTGTTGAACCAGGAGGCCTTGAGGTAGGGGCTCAGCCACCCCTTGAGCCAGGTGTCGGCGTACGCGATCCCGGTGTCGTGCCCGTCGTTCTTCAGGTTCGGGACGATCAAGGCGAAGTTGGGGATCGTCCCGGCGAGCACGTCGGCGTTCCACGCCGTCAGCGGCAGGTCGTGGAGGCCGCATCGGGACTTGTTCTTGACGATGTCCGAGTAGAAGACGAACGGGTTGTGCTTGACGGCGTACGGGTAGCTGTTCGTCGTGTCGCACGGAACCGGCATGCTCTGGGCGAAGGCGGCCCAACTCTCGTGCTTCCGGCCCAGGAGGTCCCCCAGATTCGAGCCCGCGAAGACGTGGTGGGTGTCGCTGCCGCACTGCGTGAAGGTCCCCCCGCTGGTCATCGCGAGGTAGTTCGGGGCCGACGGGTGGCAGACCGCGTAGTCCATCGACGCGTACGCGTAGGAGTCCGAGAGCGTTTCCAAGTACGGTCCTTTCCGGAGGACGTTGGACGCTTCGGCGTTCTCGAGGACGACGACCACGACGTGGTGGATCGGCCCCGCGAACAGGCTCTGCGGGGACTCGGAGTCCAGGGCCGGCGCGGCGACGGCCACGTGCCGCGAGTGAGGAACCGCGCTCGGGCCTACCGACGCGAGCACCATGGCAACGACGATGCCGAGTCCGAGCATCGCGCGTTTCCCTCGCATGATTTCGCCTTCCGGTTCGCCCGCCCGGCTCGACCCACACTCCGGTTCCAATCGAGTCGGGCCGCCGCGAGCGATAAGTCGGCCGGATACGACCTAACGGCCCGCCCCGCCGAATGCGCAGCTCGATCCCAGGGCGCTCACTCGGGAATAGAGTCACTGGGCCGGAGCACGATTCCCGTGAGGGAGCCGAACGGTGGGGGCGCCCGACAGAGTTGTGCGGTCAGCCGGAGATCACCGACGCCCGGTGCGAGACGCTCCGAATCCCGCCCCCGAGCCCGGGCCTTGTCCCGAAGGCTACCGCGACCATCCCCGAGGGCGCGACCAACGGGGGACCGCCCCCGGAAACCCCGGCGGTCAGGGGCGGGTTGGCGGCGGACGAGGCGCCCGAGTCGAGCGGAACCGCGGGTCCGAGGATTGCGAGACTCAGGTCCACGAGTACGATCCCTTGGCTGGGGACGGCGATGCTCGACCCTAGGAGGCCGCTCGAGGAGGTGGGCTTGGCCTGGCCGGGCTTCCACAGGTACGTCGTTTCCGGCGCGAGGGACGGGAGGACGCCGCCGAGGGAAAGGGTCAGCTTGTGCCCGAGGTCGGTATTGACGACGAGGAGGCTCTCCTGCAGGCCGTTCGATTCGACGATGGCCCAAGCATGGTTCGCGGCCCCCTTGATGGGCACCGCATAGACCGTGCCGCCGACCAGATGGCGCAAGAGCGTGCTGTAGAGCAACCCCGTCGGGCCGACGGTGCTCGAGCCGTTCATCATCGAGAAGCCGTAGCTCGAGGTCGCGTACGTCTGCAGATTGAAGATGGTGAGCATCGAGACGCCCGCCTGCAGCGCCTGGACGGTCGAGGCGGCGAGGAACACCGCGTTGGCGTACGACCCTCCCCAGTTGGAGGCCGCCCACCCCGGGCCTCCATTGTACTCCCCGACGAAGATCGGCATCTTCCCGCAGGAGGCACACTGCCCCCGGATATCGGCGCGGACCGTCGCGTAGCTCGTCGTGATGTTCGCGGCACTTGCGAGCGGACCGTAGAACTGGGCGAGCGTCTCCGTCGTGGTGAGAGCGGTGGACGGATAGGTGTGGTAGGCGATCGCGGCGAGGTTGGGGCCATTGAGCTTGACCACGTCCTTGAACCAGGTCGGGGAGCACTCGCAGTCCGCCTGGATCCCGATGAACTTTCCGGCGGGATCGACGGCCTTGACCGCCGCGATCGCCGCCTTGACGTCGAGCGCGTAGCCTAGGGGCGTCGGGGCTTTGTGGTCGGTGACCGCCCATTTGGTCCACGGGATCCCGTAATGCTTCCAGAGCATCGGCTCATTGCCGATCGACCAGAAATCCGGCTGGAAGCCCACCGTATGCACGATCCATTTCGCGATCGCGGCGTCCTCGGCGCTGTTGTTGTTCTCGCCAGGAAGGCTGAGGACGGTGTGGCAGGCCGGGCCCCGGCTCGAGCACCACTGCTTGTAGGAGACGAGATTGAACCCGCATCCGCCGGTGACGCTCCCGTCCGACCCGTACTGGGCGTTGGCGGAGATGTTGCACTCGTCGTTCCCCTGCCCGTAGCGCATCCAGGTGAACGGGGTCGCGTTAACGAATTGCCCGACCGCGGGATTGGAGGAGATACCCGTGCTACTGGCAGTCTGGAGATCGACAGCCCAAAAGCCCGGCGGGACCGACCCCACGGTCTTCCCGGCAAGCAACGTCCCGACGAGGCCCGAGAGATTGACGAGTTGTCCGCTCGCGCCGCCGGTCCGGAGAGTTAGCGGGGCGTGGGGCGTCGGAGCGGAAAGCCACGTGCCCGTTGCTATCGTTCCGATCACGAACAGGATTGCGATCATGGCGAGGGGCCGGAAAACGACTCCCGGGGGGGCTCGCGGATTCCTCTCCGTTCCCCGCCGCGATCTGCTCAACCTACCCTCGCGTTCGACGGTCATTCCTGAACGTCGTAACCACTTGGTCACTGAGTGGGGCTCGTATTAGTAAATTACAAAGTTACGTGCTATCCTCGAGAATTTCCGCTTTTCGCGACGTTTTGAAGAGCCGGGCGCGCTCAGGTCTCGATGGCGTTAGGTCCCGGCCGAATCGGGAACCGACCTGTGCGCACGCGTGCGTGTTGGCTCGGGAGGGCGTAAGGTCGTTCTCGGTCGCATACATACGGTTTGTAAACTGGCGGCGGACCATCTACCCGGTGAGCCTATGGGGAGCATGGGTCGTCGAAACCGCGACGGATACGGGGGGGATCGTCGGCGCATGCTTGGCCGACTCTCCCCGGCCATGGTGCTAGTCCTTGCGGCGGTCTTCGTCGTTGTCGGAAGCCTTCCGGTACCCACGAACTCCGGCGGGCCCCCGGGATCCCGGGCCATTCGCGTGCTCGCGGGTTCGACCGGCGGGCTCCAGATCACGGGGCAGAGTCCGCGTTCGGTAAGTCTCGCCTGGCCCGCGTCTACGGACCTTCTCTTCGACCATTACGACGTACAGTTCTCGGTGACCGGGGCCTCGGGTCCTTGGACGACGGCCGCCACCTTCCGATCGGTGACCGCGACTACGTACTACCGGGACCATATGATGGCGAGCGCCACGTACTGGTGGCAGATCGTCGAGTACAACTCCGTGGGTGCGACGACGGCGTCCAACATCGTGAATGCGAGCCAGCCGGCCGTCGCGCACCTCAGTGCGGCGCTCACCGCGCCGACCTCGGCGCGACTCACCTGGACGAATTTCGCCGTCTACGGTGGTGCGATCGCGTTCGCGTCGTACACCGTCGAGTACGCGATCGCCGGGGGTCCCCTCGCGACCCTCGCCGTCATCCCCCAGGCTGCCGATCGGACGTACGGGACATCGGCCCTCGCGCCCGCCAGTTCGTATCTCTTCCTAGTCGAGACCGCCGACAAATGTTCCGGGGCGGCGAACTGCGGAGGGAGCACCCCGATGTCGACCTCGAATTCGTCGGGCTCGCGGGTGTTCACTCCCCTCCCTCTCCATACAACTGCCAGCGCCAGTTCCAAGTCCGTCACTCTGGGGCAGGGCGACAACTTCACGTGCGCGGCGTCGGGCGGTCTACCCCCGTACCGGTACACCTGGGACTTCGGCGACGGGAACACGGCCGCCGGGGCGCATACCACGCACGTGTACCCTCGGGTCGGGAACTTCACCGCCACGTGCACGGCCGTCGATACCTTGCAGAGCCAGGGCAACAGCTCCGTCGTGATCTCTGTTCAGGCCGCTCCGGGCGGTGGCGGGGGAGGGGGCGGCGGGAGTCCCCCCGGCGGAAACGGTAGCGGTAGCCCGCCCGGCAACGGCTCGGGGAACGGGAGCGGATTGAAACCTCCGAGTCAGCCGCCCGGCGGGCACACGGGCCGGCTCGGGGCGACGGTATTCACGCCTACGATGGGGGTATTGATCGGGGTGGCCGTCGCCGTCGTTCTCCTGGTGGTCTACGTCGTCGCCCGCCCCCGTCCACGGCCGGTGGTCCCCCCGATCGAACCGTCGGACAACTCTCCGGGCGACGGGAACCCTTCGGCGCCGCCCGGGGCGACCGTCGTCGCCGCCTCGGCGAGCGGCCCTTCGTCCAAGGCGATCCCGCCGTGGAGGCCGCCGGAGGCCGACGATAAAATCGACTTCGACGCACTTTGGGCACAGGCGGAACTCGAACGCGTCTCCCCGCTTCAGGGAGCCGCGGCGCGCCGGCGCACCTTGGATCGAACCTAAATCGTGCCCACCCGACGCCAACCGAGCCTGACCCTCAGTCGGTGGGGGGAACCGAGGAACCGAATCAAGTGTCCCGGTCGTTGGCGCCGAGCCACCCCGCCCGGGTCAGGATGTCGACCAGCCGGAGCGCGATGCCCTCGGCCGGCACCCGGCTGGCGTCGACGACCACCTCGGGACGCGCCGAACTGTCGTCAGGGTGCCTCGGGAGCTCCCGATCGACGACACGTCCCGCCTGGACGGTCCGGTCCTCGGTCGCGATGGGAGGCGGAGGCGCGAAGTTCTCCCCCTGACCGAGAAAGATCTCAAGCATCCGATCGAGTTCGTGACGCGCGATCGAACGCTCGGCGGCGTCAGCAAGGTGGTGCGCCACGAGCACCGGGACCCCGGAACGGGTCAGGCAACTCGCCACGCGCGCGATCGCTCCGACTTCGAGCTGGCGGGCCCAGCAGCCCGAGCACTCCCGATCCATGCCCCGCGCTCCGGGGGGGTGGACGAGGGCGACCTCCCCCACCTGGTGGGCGAGTTGGCGGCGGAGTTCGGGCGTGACCCGGGCCAAAAGGGAAGCGTTCTCCGAGCTGAGCCAGATGCAGATCGCGGGGCTCTCCAGCGTCTCGACCGTGAGGGCGGATCGCAAGGCGCTCAGATCAGGCTGCCCCGGCGGCGGACGAGGATCCACGGTTGGGGCCAGGAGCGCCGGGGACCGCCGAAGCATCAGGTCCGGTTCCCCGGGCTCGAAACGCCCGTTGACGAGGAAGCGGCGTCAGGCAGGTGACGGGGCCGGGCGAAAGGGAGCGACGCGGCGGATGCTCCTCGGAAGACCAGAGCGCCCACGGATCCGTTACGCGCCCGGAGTCGCCGCAGCCGTCTCGGGGTGCTCCGCTTGCCATTCATGGAGAAGTCGTTCGACGAGTTCGATCCCTTGCTGCAAGATCGCTTCGGCGCGGCCGCGGTCGCGGCTCTCCGCGAAGACACGGCAGATCGGCTCGGTGCCCGACGGACGGACGAGCAGCCAACCGTCGTCGTAGACGGCCTTGACGCCGTCGCGAAGGTCGAGGCTCACCGCCTCGTGCTCCAGGATCGCCCCGGCCTCGCGCACAAGGAACGGCTTGATCTCCCGTGCCGCGAGCGCTTCTTGGGCGAGACGAACCTTGGTCTTGATCAGATGGAACGACGGCACCTCAGCGACGAGCTCGCTCAACGGGCGGCGGCTCCGCGCGAGGAGCTCGAGCATCTTCGCCGAGCTCATCGGCCCGTCGCGGGCGACCTGGTGCTCGGGCCAATAGTATCCGCCGTTCTCTTCCCCGGCGAAGCTCCCACGGTGCTCGTAGACCCCCTCCGCCACCGGGAGCGAACCGGACTTCGTCACGGCGAGCCGACCGCCGGAGTCCCGCACGACCTCGGTGACCGCGGTCGAGCTCGTGACGCTGGTCACGATCGTCGCCCCGGGCTCCTGCTGCAACCGATACCTGGCGAAAACGGCCAACGTGACCTCGCCGGGAACGAACGCTCCGTGTTCGTCGATGAAGGCGACGCGGTCCGAGTCGCCGTCGTGCGCGACGCCCAGCTGGGCGCCGAAGTCGACGACTGCCTTGCGCAGGTCCGCGAGGTTCGCCTCGTTCGGCTCGGAGGGCCGGCCGGTGAAGTGGCCATCGGGATTGGCGTTCAGCGTGATCACGCGGCACCCCAGCTCCCGGAGCAACTGCGGGCTCGTCATCAGGCTCGTTCCGTTCCCACAGTCGAGGACGACCGTCGGCGCCCACGCACGGATCGCGGCGACGTCGACGTGGTCGAGGATCGACCCGACGTACCGGTCGACGCCGTCCGGGTCCTGGCGGAAGGTCCCGATCTTCTCCCAGACCGCCTCCGGGTACCTCCCGTAATGCAACGCCCGTTCGATGATCTCCTCGGCCTCGCGGGGGATCTCCATCCCCTGGGGCCCGGTGAACTTGATGCCGTTGAATTCGTTCGGATTGTGCGACGCGGTGACGGTGAGGCCCATCGCCCCCGCGACACCCTGGGTGTTGAACTGGAGGCACGGGGTGGGCATCACCCCCATGTCCCGAACGTCGACGCCGTGCATCAGCAGGGTGCCGGCGAGGATCTTCACCATCGCTTCCGAGCTCGTTCGGAAGTCGCGGGCGATGAGCACCGTGCCCCGCCCATCGAGGTAGCCGGCGAGGGCCGACGCCACTTCGGCGACGAACCGCGGAGTCATTTCGCGCCCCACGACGAGGCGAATCCCATCGGTTCCGAACAGACGCGGCACTGAGTCCGGCCGGGTCGTTTCCGACGACGGCGGTATCGCCCCCAAGCTCATGGTTCCTTACCTACCTCCCTGCCCTCGAATGCGACCGAGGCGCAGCATGAGGGGGCCGACCCCGCGGGGGGGCCGGGGCGCCCGGGGGGCGACCCGACGGAAAATTCGCACCCGGGCCGGCGTGGCGTTGGCGGCGAGCATCGCGAGTTCGCGTTGCCGCCATGACGGCTCGATCGTCGCGCTCAAGATGAACAACGCCGCGAGAGCGCCCACAGGCAGCCGCTCCCGACGGAATCCCGGAAGCGCGACGCTCTCCGCATCTGGGCCAAACTCAGGAGAAGCGCCCGCCCCTTTCGGATCCCACAAGCGGACGAACCGTTGGGTGCGGGGTATGCCGATGAGGTACTCGCGGTACCTCCCCCCGCTGGTCGGCGGCAGGAGGACCTCGACCGGGGGCTCCAGCCCCGGGGTCGCGCTCGTGAGCACCGGGAGCATCTCAGGGTCCCAGGGGTACGGCCCGCCGTCGGGCACCGAGGCGGTCGCGACGTCGGCGTGGGGAATCGCCGAGCGGAGT
>JAKIWS010000035.1 GCA_022749895.1 Thermoplasmata archaeon | reverse complement strand
CTCGATGTCATCGAGCACCTTCCAAGGCCGGACGGGTTGCGCCTCCTTCGGGAGATGGAGCGCGTGTCGCGGGGTCTCCTGCTGGTCTTCACCCCGAACGGCTTCCTACCGCAGGCGGGCGATTCGAACCCCCACCAGGAGCACCTCTCGGGGTGGACTGCGGCCGATCTGCGCCGGGAGGGGTTCGCGGTTCGGGGACTTCGAGGTATCCGGCGGTTGCGGACCTCGCACAATCAGCTGGTGCTGCGACCTCTCCCGTTCGGCTACGCGATGTCGACCCTTACCTCGCCGATCGTCTGGGCCCACCCGTCGTCCGCGTTCCAGCTCCTCGGAGTGCGGCACCTCGCCCCAGATGCACGACCGGGTTGACGTCATCCGCCGGGAGGACACGGAACGCGCCCGCCTGACGACACGCGTCCAGAGGGTAAGGCACGGCGCCGAACGGTCCGCTATGTCTCGGACCACCGCTCCCCTCTAATGCTACCTGTGTTCCGGGGCGGCGTCCACTATGGCCCCGGATGCGCAGCGAGCGCTCATTACGGGGGGAACCGGATTTCTCGGGGGACACCTCACTCAATACCTCGCGGGGCAGGGTTGGGAGGTTACCGTCGGTCACCTCGGTAAGCCGGTGCCGTCCGCGACGGTGCCGGGAACCCGGTCGATCCGTCTCGATGTCGTCGATTCATCGGCGGTGAAGCGCGCGGTCGAACGGTGGCGGCCGGATGTCGTCTACCACCTTGCTGGCCAAGCCTACATTCCTCCGTCATGGAAGGATCCAGCGTCCACTTTTAGGACGAACTTCGATGGGACCCGGAACGTCTTGGACGCGCTCGCCCATCGACCGCGAACGTCGCTAGGTTTTGCCGGGAGCGGAACAGAGTACGGGGCGCCGAAGGAGGTCCCCACGCCCGAAACTGCCGAGCTCCGCCCCGCGAGCCCGTACGCCGTGAGCAAGGCGTGCGCGGACCTTCTATGCCACCAGTACTTCGTCTCGTGGGGAATCCCAACCTACCGGTTCCGCATCTTCGGAACGACGGGGCCGGGCAAGCTGGGGGATGCGTGCAACGATTTCGCGCGCCAGATCGTCGCGGCGGAATCGAACGGGGGCTCGGGCACCGTTCGGGTCGGCTCGCTCGCCCCCCGCCGGGACATCTCCGACGTGCGCGATGCGGTGCGGGCGATGGTCACGATCGTGGAACGCGGGACTCCCGGGGAAGCTTACAACATCGGCTCGGGGACGGCCCGCTCGATTCGCTCGGTCCTCCAAGGACTGCGCGCCCAATCCCTAGCGCGGATACGGGTCGTGGACACGAGCCGGCTTCACCGCCCGGCCGATGAACCCATACACGAGGGGGACATCACTCGACTGCGCCGGCTCGGCTGGCGAGCCCGCTGTTCGTGGGAAGAGACCTTGGCCTCCGTCCTGTCGTGGTGGCGCGAGCGGCCGGACTAGTCTTCCTGCGACGGGCTCGAATAGTTGTCCAAGAGGTACTGGCCGGGATTGGCCCGGTACGGGGCGCTTCCCGGAGCGGGCTTCGCGAACGGGTAGACAGACGTCGCCGAGCTCCCGAAAAAGACCGGGGCCCGCCCGAGGTGCCAATCGAAGAAGTCGGTTGGAAGGGCCGCGTTACAGTCGCGGGCCGTGAGGCAACCGAGTCCGAACCGCACCTCCATCAGGTGGAGGATGCTCTCGAACGTCGTCGTCGCGTGGCTGACGAAGCCCGCGTGCGTCCAGGGACTGATCACGATCAACGGCACCCGGAACGATAGTCCGTTGTTGTCGAGTTGCGGTGGTGCCACATGGTCGTAGAAGCCTCCGTAGTCGTCCCAGGTGACGAAGATCGCCGTGGAGTTCCAGTATTCGGACTGGGCGACGCTGTTGACGATCGACGCGACGAAGTCCTGCCCGTCGGTCAAGTTGGCGGGAGGGTGGTCCGAGGAGCTGCCCGGGGGAACGATCCAGGCGAGGTTGGGCAGCGACCCGTTGGCGACGTCCGAGAAGAATTGCGGACGGCTCGCGAAGTGCGACCCGAGCTCGTACGACTCGCTCCGGGCGGCGAGAGGGTTCCAGATCGCGTAGGCGCTCCCCGGCATTGCATCGCCCAAGATGTTGATGGCCGCAGGGTACGTCACGAGCGGCCACTCATAGTACTTCCACGAGACCGCCGGGTGGGTCGCCAGCTCCTCCGTGATCGTGGGGGTCGCGTTCGACTGGTTCAGGTAGAGGTGCCGCAGGTTGAACGTCTTGAACCCACCGGGAGCGAGATGCAACACGGAGGCGGGCGAGGCGGCGGCCACAATGTACCAGTGGTTCGGAAGGCTGTACGTCAGTGCCGAGGAGAAGAACGCGTCGCCGAGGCCGAACTGTTGTGCCATGTCCCAGTACACCGGGATCGTCGTGCCGTTGTAGTAGCCGAGCGTCGTGGTGTTATTCTCGGCGGGTAGGAAGCCGTCCATGCGGCCGGAATCGTACGCGATGTGGGACGGCACCCACGTGTGCGGGATGTCGCCGGTAGAGAGCGCGGTCTGGCTGAAGGGACGGACGCAGCCCTGGGTCGCGTTGGTGAGATTGCGCGGAAGGCAGACGCCCGACGGTAATCCGTTCGCGACCGTGGGGCAAGCGGCGGACGTGACGAGGCAATACGTTCCAAAGTAGTTGTCGTATGCATGATTCTCCATCACGACCATGACGATGTGGTTGAGGTGGGTGAACAGCCCGGGAACCAAGTGCGTCGTGACGGTGGGCGCCCGGATCAGGGTGAGACTCGCCCCGATGACGATGAGGGCGGCCAGGATCGCCAGCGGGGCGGTCACCCCGACGCTCGCGCCCCGCCTCCGCCGAGGGAGCGTCCGAGAGATGGTCATACGGCTCGGCCGACGGCCGCTCTGTTATGAAATTTCGCTATCCTCCACGAAGTGGCACTCCTCCAACGGCGAGGTTGCGGAAAAGACGCGGGGTGGGAAGCTGGGCCCCGATCTGGGACGCCGGGGCGCTGGACGGAGCCCTTCGAGACGTCAGAGGACGATCTTGCAGGCGTCCCCGATGATGAACGACTGGCCGGACGGCGGATGGGTTCTCGACGAGAGATTCGCACCTCGCCCCACGATACTGTCGACGATGCGGATCCGCGCGTCGATCTCGACCCCCTCCATGAGGATGCTTCGGTCGACCTCCGCCTTGCGGATCACGCTGTGGTCCCCCACGGACGTGTACGGCCCAAGGAACGCTCCGTCCTCGAGATGGACATCTTTTCCGATGGCGACGGGACCACGAACTCCCGTCCCGGCGCCGATCGTGCTGCCCTCTCCGAGTTCGATGGGCCCGCTCACCGACGCATGGGGGTCGATCTGGCCCTGGATTCGGAACAGGTTGCGGGCGCGGCTCGCGAGCACGCGCTCGTTCGCCTCGAGGAGATCTTCCGGCCGTCCCGTATCCTTCCACCATCCGTCGAGCCGGATGACGCGGACTTGGCCGGTCTCCTGGTGCAGGGCCCGGATGGCGTCGGTGATCTCGAGCTCCCCCCGCCTCGAGGGGGTGAGACGTGCAATGATGTCGTGGATGGTGGGATCGAACAGGTAGACGCCCACCAGTGCAAGATTGCTGCGGGGCGCGGGAGGTTTCTCCTCCACAGAGACGATGCGGTCGTTGGCGTCGAGCTCGGCCACTCCGTAGTGGGACGGCTCTTTCACGGGGACGACGCCCACGACGCCCCGCGCATCCCCCGCGCCGAACCTGTCCGCGAACGGGCGTGCGCCGTGTTCCAGCAGGTTATCGCCGAGGTACATCAGGAACGGGTCGTCGGCCAGAAACTCGCGCGCGCAGAGGACCGCGTGGGCGAGCCCCCGCGGCTCCGCTTGCGGCACGTACGTCACGCGCAAGCCGAATCGACTTCCGTCGCCGACTTGTTCCTCGATTCCCTCCTTGATCGGTCCGAGGATCACCGCGGTCTCGGTGACGCCGGCGTCGCGCAGGTGCTGGAGGCCGTAGAAGAGCATCGGCTGATTGGCGATCGGGATCATGTGCTTATTGCCGCTGAACGTGAGCGGCCGGAGTCGGGTCCCGTGACCGCCGGCGAGGAGCAACCCCTTCATGTTCGGACGACCTCCACGAGGTCCCACGAGAACGGTCGTCCACCCAGCGAGGCGATCGGCGTATCGCGGAAGAGGACCCTCCCTTCATCGGCAGCGTTGTAGAGGGCCGTCGGGTAGTTCTGGAGCAGGAACGGCTCCACCGGGTGGAGGTTGCCGATGCAATGGAATACCTCGCGGGGAATCGTGACCATGGCCGTCGCCAGATCCCGACGGCCCTCCGGACTCGCGGGGGACCGGCTCGAAGCTCCCACCATCCGGATCGCTTCGATGCGGCCGTGCGTCGGGCTCGAGGGTCGCGGATCGTAGAGGGCCAGGATCATTTCCCCCAGCGGGACGACGAACCGGTCCTCCTGCGAGTGATGGACATGCCAACGGTCGCGGTCGCGGCGTTCCCCAGGGATCGTGACCGACGAGTAGCTCATCGCGAACTGGTTCCCTCGGACCGATGTGTCGTCGGACCGCATCGTTTCGAGGAGGAATCCCCGCGGGTCGTGGTGGACGGTTCGAGGTAGAACGACGACGTCCTGGATCCGTGACGCGCTGGGATCGATCGTCGTGAGGGGGCCGGTCGGGTTCACGTCCAAGCGTCTCATCGGCCGCGTATTTATACGTGCCTCGGCGGGCGGGCCTACCGGTGTTCCAGGTCCTGCCGGGGGCCCGCTCCGGGCAACATGCTGAAGCACAGACCCGGGAGTTTGCGTGCGCATGCGGCCGCAGCTCGGCCCATCGAAGGCGGGAAGTCTCGAGGACAAACTACTTGGGTTCCGAGGTCCCGCGCTCCCCGGGATGCCAAGCGCACCGGCCGAGAAGAGGGCCCTGATCACCGGGATCACCGGCCAGGACGGTAGTTTCCTCGCGGAACAGCTTCTCGCGAAGGGGTACGAGGTGTACGGGATCGTTCGGCGCCTCTCCACGCCCAATCCGCAGAATATCCGTCACCTCCTCGGGACCGTGCATTTGCTCGACGGCGACCTCCACGACCAGGCCTCGCTCGAGACCGCGATCCGATTTTCCGAACCGGACGAGATCTACAATCTCGCTGCCCAGAGCTTCGTAGGCGTTTCGTTCAATCAACCGGTCGTCACGGGGGAGGTCACGGGGTTGGGTGCACTCCGCCTCCTGGAGGCGATGCGAAGTCGAGCGGACAAGGCGCGGCTGTACCAGGCGTCTTCCAGCGAGATGTTCGGGCAGGGCGTCGCCGAACGCCTCAACGAGGGCAACGGATTCCACCCGCGGAGCCCGTACGGCGTCGCGAAGGTATTCGCCTACTGGGCGTGCGTGAACTACCGGGAGAGCTACGGGTTGTACATCGCGAACGGCATCCTCTTCAACCACGAGAGCGAGCGGCGGGGTCTCGAATTCGTTACCCGGAAGATCTCCGACGGCGTGGCGCGGATCCGCCACGGCCTCGCTTCCGATCTCCACCTCGGGTCGTTGACCTCCCAGCGGGACTGGGGCTACGCCCCCGAGTACACCGACCTCATGTGGAGGATCCTCCAACCCACGGTCGCGGAGGATTACGTGGGGGCCACCGGAGAGACCCACAGCGTGGAGGAATTCGCGCGGGAAGCGTTCCGCGCCGCCGGGATCGACGATTGGTCCCGGTATATTGTGACCGACCGACGGTTCGCACGGCCGGCCGATGTCGATCATCTCTGCGGGGACGCCACGAAGGCCAAGGAACGCTTGGGATGGGAAGCGAAGGTCCGCTTTCCTGAACTGGTCCACCGAATGGTCCAGGCCGACCTGGCCCGGCACGCGAGGACCGCGCCGAGCTGATCCCGGCATTCCCGCAGCGGGGGGAACGACGCGAGCTCAATCGGTCGCCGCGAGGCTCGTGAAGTTGTCGGCGAAGTACTGCTGGGGATTCGCCAGGAAGAAGACCCCCCCGGCCGGCGGCACGTAGGGGTACTGGGCCTGCGCCGCGTTCTCGAACGGCACGGGCGATCGGTGGAGGCTCCAATCGAAATAGTCGAGCGGGAGCGGCGCTCGGCAGTCCCGCTCGGTGAGGCAGCCCAGCCGGAAGCGGGCCTCCATGAGATGCAGGATCGAATCGAAGCTCTCGGTCGCATGGCTGACGTACCCGGCCCGGGTCCACGGGCTGATCACGAGGAGCGGAACCCGGAACGACAGACCCAACTGGTCGACCATCGGAGGGGCAACGTGGTCGTAGAACCCCCCAAAGTCGTCCCAGGTGACGAAAATCGCGGTGGAGTTCCAGGAGCTGGAGTTCGCCACGGAGTTGACGATCGAAGCCACGAGGTTCTCGCCGTGGGACAGATTGTTAGCCGGATGGTCGGAGGCGTTCCCCGGAGGGATGATCCACGAGAGGTTGGGGAGGCTGCCTCCGGCCACGTCGGCAAAGAATTGGGTGCGGGGAGCAAAGTGGGCTGTGCGTTGGTACGATTGGGCCCGGGCCGCCAGCGGGTTCCAGAGCCCGTACGCTGTGCCCGGGGTGGAATAATTCACGGTGTTGATCGCGGTCTGGTAGGGTACGAGAGGCCACTCGAAGTACGTCCAGCTCACCGACGGATGGGCGGCGAGCTCCTCCTCGATCGTCGGCGTGGCGTTGGATTCGTTGAGGTACTCGTGCCGCTGCTGGAACGTTTCGTTCGGTCCGATCAGCGTTTTCAGCACGGCGGTCGGGGACTGGCCGGCGACGATGTACCAGTGGTTCGGGAGACTGTAGGAGAGCGTCGACGAGAAGAACGCATCGCTCATGCCGAACTGTTGCGCCATGTCCCAGTAGACCGGGATCGTCGCACCGTCGTAGTGGCCGAGCGGCTCGGACGAGTTGTTGGCGACCTGGACGAAGCCGTCCATCCGACCGCCATCGTACGCCGTGTGCGAGGCGATCCAGAAGTGGGGAAGGTCGGGCGTGGAGAGGGACGAGAAACGGAACGGCGCCACGCATCCGTCGGACGGCTCGGTGAGGTTCCGGGGGATGCAGGTCCCGGCGGGGAGACCGTTGGCGGACATCGGACAGACGGCGGAGGTCGTCCCGCAGTAGGTGCCGAAGTAATTGTCGTAGGCGTGGTTCTCCATGATTACGAACACGATGTGCTGGATCCGGTCGAAACCGACGTTGGCGGTCGTCGTCGACGGGAGCTGGGTCAGGCCCACCGTGTAGGTCGCCGTTCCCACGAGGAGGGCGATCGCGACTACGGCGAGCAGGCGCCGGCCCGTGATCCCGGCCCTGCGGGAGTGTCCGATGCGCCCTCCCCTCCGCACCGGCTCATCGCCGCCCAGGCGGGGTGATAAAATCTTGGATGGGGGGCCGCGCGCGGACGACCCGAAGTCGGGGTCGGTCGCCGCCGAAGGGAGCATGGAATTCCGGAGTTCCTCGTCGTCACGTGGAGCGGGGGGAGGGCGGAAGGAGCGGACGCCACCACGATTCGTTCGCGCGGTACCACGCCACGGTCCGCGCGATCCCGTCCTCGAACGGGGTCTCCGCCCTCCAGCCCAACGAAGCGACCAAGAAGCTCGGGTCCAACGAGTACCGTGCGTCGTGCCCCGGCCGGTCCGGAACGCGTTCAATGCGCGACTCGTCCGCGCCGAACGCCGCCAGGAGCTGGCGAACGACCTCAAGGTTGGACCGTTCGGTATTCGCCCCGACCAGGTACGTCTCTCCGACCCGGCCGCGCAAGGCGATCGCTTCGAGCGCGCGACAATGATCCTCAACGTGGATCCAGTCCCGAACGTTGCGCCCGTCCCCGTATAGCGGGAGTCGGAGACCGCTCATGAGCCGCGTGATGAAGTTCGGGATTAGTTTCTCCGGGTGTTGGTAGGGGCCGTAGTTGTTGCCGCAGTTCGAAATCGTGGCGGCGAGTCCGTAGGTGTGGATGTAAGCCCGGACGAGGTGGTCGCTCGCGGCCTTGCTCGCGGCGTACGGACTCCGGGGGTCGTACGGCGATTCTCGGGTGAACCGCGTCCGAGTGTCCTCGAGCCGGAGGCTCCCGAAGACCTCGTCCGTCGAGACGTGGTGGAACCGGGTCGTGTCGTTCTGGCGGGCCGCTTCGAGCAGAACGTAGGTACCGAGGACGTTCGTGTTCAGGAACGGGCGGGCGTCGGCGATCGACCGGTCGACGTGGCTCTCCGCGGCGAGATGCACGATGAGGTCGACCTCCTTGACGAGGGGGTGGACGGTGCCGGGGTTGGTCACGTCGCCGTGGACGAACCGGATCTTCTCCGCTTCCTCGAGATCCCGGATCGAAGCGCGGACCCCGGCGTAGGTCAACGCATCGAGGACGGTGATCGCGTCCGCCGGGTGGCCCGCCGACCAGGAGCGTACCAGGTTGGCGCCGATGAAGCCGGCCCCGCCGGTGATGAGCACCCTCATGTCACATCCCGCTTCCGGGAGTTCGCAGAGGGTGGTGGCCGGCTCGAACCTCGTCGCCCGATCCGCTTCGGTCGCGACCGTCTCGGAGGGGCGTCCGCGGAGCGGCGACGGATGGATCGTTCCCCCGCGCCTCGGACCTCGTCTGGCTCCCGCTCATGCTTGGGTCGAAGGGAATCTCGTTCGTATTCAAGTCTCGGGCGCCTCAGCTGGCCGCCGGCCGACGTTCGTCCAGTACGGCACGGACGACCTCGAGATACCCGTCCACCATTCGCTCGGTACCGAAGACGGCATCGACGCGCCGGCGACCGGCAGCGCCCAGGCGGGTCGCCATCCCCTCGTCGTCGAGCAGGGTGGTGACCGCTCGAAGGAGCGCCGGCCGATCCCCGGGGGGCACCAAGAGTCCCGTCTCACCGTCCACAACGATCTCGGACATCGCGCCTCGGTTGTACGCCACAACCGGACGTCCGCTCGCCATCGCCTCGATCGCGATGAGGCCGAACGGCTCGTCCCATCGGATGGGGATCACCACCGCATACGAAGCCCGAAGGAGGGCGAGGAGCTCGCCGCGACTCAGGTAGGGCAAAGGGGGAACGAGGCCGTTGCCGGCGAACCCTGACGCGGCGAACCGTGTCCCGGGCCGGAGCTCCGAGACGGAGGAGGCGAGCCCGAGGAAATCCCCGAGTCCCTTACGCTCGGTCGACGACCCCGACGGATAGGTGAGCGTCTTCGGACCGCCGGCCCAAGGGGTGGACTCGATCTCGCCGAGCGCGATCCCGTTCGGCACGACGATCACCCCACGATATCCATACGACTCGAGCAACCGGCCCATGAATCGGCTCGGGACCACGATGCGGTTGGCGTGGCCCAAGTTCCCGTGCCGCGATCGGAACTTGCTCATGACGAGCGCCCCCAGCGCCGGGGAGAGATGGTCCTTCAGGAACGGAAGGCGGCTTGCGGGCGTCCCCCGGTCGAGGTGGCGGACACATTTCCCGAACGACGCTCCGTCGCACATCCCGATCCCTTCGAGGTAGAGGGTACCGATCGGACACAACGGCCAGTACGTGTGGGCGCAGGAGATGAACGGAATTCGCTCGCGGTGCGCCGCCTCGCACAACGACGTGTCGTAGTCGAAGAACCCGAGGACGACATCGGGCTGCTCCCGCCGCAGGCGGGTCCGGTACCGCCCGACGGAGACCGGGTCGGCATCCCACGGCGTCGCGGCGAGGCTCGCCAACGCGACCCCGCGGCGTGTTTCCGCACTCCTCGAGACCTCGATACCGCGTCCACGGAGCGATTCGACGAGCAGCCGTCCGATCTCCGGTTCACCGCCGGCCCAGCTCTCCTGGAGGACCGCCCCGGCGACGAAGATTCGCATCGAGCCTGGGGCCTCCTCTATCGAGTCGGCCCCCGGTATTTAGGGACTCGGAGTGTGCTCTAGGGGACTAAAGGGTGGACCGTGCTCGACCGCGGGTGCCGATCTCTCGTCGCCGGCCGAAGGGCGCCGACGCGGCCCCCCGGGAACACCGCGGGACTACGGAGGCCCCACTTGCTGGAACGTGACGCCCAAGACCCACACCTGGACCGGGGGGCTCAGGACGAAACCGTTGCACTCGACGACGCCCGGTTCGAGGACGAGGAACGGCACCCGAAGGTAGGCACTGACCACCGAACCGTTGGTCGCGTTCGTTGCGAAGAGCGTGGTGTTGAGAAGTTCGCCGTCCTTGTAGTCGACGTTCACGGTGAGATTGTAGTGGTGGCCGAAGGAGGTGACGTAATCGGGGATTGCCGTCCCGACCTCGGGAAACTCGACGGTCGCGAGCCGGAGTTGAAGCCCCGCCGCCGCGGGGAGCGCCACGAACGTCAGGTTCGCAACGTACAACCCGGGGGCGAGGACGGCCGAGCCCGGGTTGGTCCAGATCTGAGTCCCTTTGGGGGCTCCGCCCGCGTAATAGAGCGCCGGTCCGTACGGTCCCGTCGGTTGGCGACTCGACTGCACCACCTTCGGAACGAACGAAAGTCCGCCGTCGACCACCGTCGCCGACGGGGTCCACAGCAGAGGAGGCCCGGACCAACCGCGTTGGAAGAGAAAGGCATCGTCCGCCTGGGCCATGAGGGGGAATCCGGTCAGGTTGCCGTACGTCAGCAGCAAGATCGAAAGGTGCAGGTCGATCACGAAATCGACGAGGACGAACTCCGATTGGTTGAGGTAGGCATCGATCACGGATTGATAGGAGGTATTCCCGACGAAGAACCCGATGCGGGGTACCTCGAAAGCGTTGGCGCGATTCGATAGCTCCGGGAAGACTCGGTTCGTCGTCAGGATCGACGCCTGCGCCGGGACGAGCCCGACGAGCTCGTGGAGCGCTTCAGCGTGGGAGGTGACGGCGGGGATGCCGTAGCCGGCGCGGGGGAACGCGGCGAACGGTCGGGGGTTCAGCGGGCTCGCCAGCGCGGAGGTCGTTAGGACCACCACGAGGAAGCTCGCGATCGTCACGGCCCGAAGGTGCGACGGTCGCCAGCGGGGGAACCGATCACGGATCGCGCGTTCGATGGCGAACCGGTCGCACCAGCGGCGAACACGAACGGCCCCCCCGATCGCGCCCGCCACCAGGAAGGGATCCAGATAGCCGGTGTACTGGGTGTCGAGGTGGTAGAACGTCGGTTGGTTCGAGAGGGCGGCGAGGGCGAGCCACGCCGATGCCGGTAGGAGAAAGCGTTTCGGACCAACGAGGGGGAGGAACGCCAGGCAGGCGAGGGCCACGAGGACGAAGACCAGTTTTGCGAATCCATCGAACGCCAGAGCGGCGGCGGCGGCCGAGGGATGCTCCAACGCCACGAGGGGAACGTTGTAGATCGTCGAGCTCCCGAGAATCGCCCATTGGGAAGCGTAGGCGGGACCGAACGTGCTTCCGGTCGGATTGAGCGTGTGCACGACGGCGAACGTCGCGCCCAGCCAGCCGAGAGCGAGCGCCGCTCCGATCGCGAGGAGCCGTCGCTCGTCGCGGCGGTCGGCGGTCGGCGCGTTCGTCCGCGGCCAGAAGGTCCCCAAGAGGGCGGCCCCCGCGAACAGCACGAGGAACGGGGCGATCGACTCGATGACACCGAGCGTGAGGAGCCAAGCGGCGACGAAGGCCCACTTTCGTCGCACCGTGAGGAAGTAGATCGCGCTGAGGGCCGTCACCGGAAGGAACGCTTCGGGGTTGAAGTCGATCCACCCCGTGCCTTGCGTGAGCGGAACGACCAGGTACGCGGTGGCGAAGACGAGCCCCCACGTCCTCGACTGAAGCTGGCGCACGGCGAGAAGGTACGTCGGGATGGCCCCGAGGGCGAGGGCCAACTGTTCCAGGAGCAGCGCGGTCACCGGTCCGGGGGCGACGAAATAGAACGGCGCGAGGACGAAAATCGATGGAACGACATGGACGGCGAACAGGTTCCCCCGGTTCCCCGCCGGGAGGTCCGCGGTATAGTAGAACGGGTGGCCGGTGTGGGTGGTGGTGTAGAGCGCCTGATTGTACACTCCGAGATCCCAGGCACCGGTGCGGAACGACCAGTAATTGAGGAACTGGAACTCGCCGAACAGCACCGCGTAGGCGACTATCCCGGCGACGAGCGCCAACCCGACTCCGAGGGCCCCGGGCCTCCGCACGTGCTCGAGCCAGCGGAGCCACGGAGGGGTGAAGGGTTCCCGCGGGAGCGCCGAACGATCGGGGTCTGGCGAGCCAACGGGCTCTGGGGCGTTCGCCGGAGCCCCGTCCACGACGACGGTCCCTCCCTAAAGATAGCCCCAGGAGCGGAGTCGCTCCTCGACTTCACCCGACATCGGTACCGCCTTCGCTTCGAGGACGCCCCGCCCCGCCTCCCAGGCGATCTGCCGGGGTCCCGCGAGGGCTTCTCCGGTGGTGGGCCAGATGTCCCGCCGCTCGCGGGGGTCGAGGTCGATGTCGTACGCCACCGTCGCACCCGAGCTCATGTCAACCACAACTTTCCGTGATCCGTCGTACGCCGCACCGTACACTCGGTCGAACCGCGCCGCCTGGTCGCGGGAGAACTGGCGCGCATGGTGGCTCCACACGATCCCATCGGCGATCGTCGCCACGGGCAGCGGGCGCGCCCGGTCGTCGAGGCTGGGCAACGGCACCGCCGAGGGGAAGCTCTCGAACGGGCCGCCGGTCGCCTCCAGGATCGTCGGGGCGATGTCGATCAGGCTCGCCCAACCCACCGCCGCGCGAGCGCGGTCCGGAGCTCCCGGGTACTTGACGACCATCGGCACCCGGACCAGTTCATCATCCACGCGCATCATGTGGAACATCGTCCCGTGCTCGCCGAACGCTTGGCCGTGATCGCTGGTCAGGAACAGAAGAGTGTTCTCCCATCGTCCCGCTTCCTCGAGCGTAGAGCGAATCCGGCCGATCCGTTCGTCGAGGGTCTGGAGCGTCTGTCGGTAGAGAGATTCCAGCAGCTTCAGCTCGTAAGAGGAGGGGGTCCACTCCCCGGCCGCGAACCCGATCCCATCCTGCCGGGTCCGGACGAAGTGGATCCAATCTCTGAGCGTGGTGACCACCTCCGACTCGGGGAAGTACGGTTCGTGGGCGTCGAGGAGGTTGATGAACGTGAAGATGGACGAACTCGGAGAGTCCCGAAGCGCCTGGGCGAGGTCCGGCTCGATCCACGGTGCGACCGGCCATCCACGATTCCGGGGGTCGGCCACGAACCGCTGAACGAGTCGGTTGGCGACCGTGAGCAGGAAGACGTAGCGGTAGAGGGTCTTGGTAGCGCGGTGGCGCAGCTCGACGGTCGACTCCCGACCTTGGCCGGCAGCGTTGCGCGGCCGAAGAAACCGACGCGGGGCCTTCCGGGCCAGGCCCGACGGGCTCACGCGCAAGTACGGTTCCCACCACGAGGCGGTGCGGGAGCGGTCGAACCCGTTGGAGAACCCGAACGTCTCGTTCAGGAGGGGATTTGCCGAGAGGAGCACCGAACGGTACCCTCGCTCGCGGAGGAAGGCCGGCAGCGATCGGGTCGATGGGTCGAGATGCAGGTCATGCTTCCAGTGGACCCCATGCTCCCACGGGTAGAGGCCCGTGAGAATGCTGACGTGCGACGGAATCGTCCAGGGCGCGGGGCTCACCGCGCGGTACGTCGTCGCCTCGCGGATCAGTCGGCGGGTGTGGGGCATGCCCGCGACTTCGGAGCGGCCGCCGGGGAAGTCGGCGGCGCGCACACAATCGAGGACGATCACCAGGGCGTCCGGGGGGTGGTACGATGTCGAGTCCGCGGTCGACGCGGTCGGCGGCGTCAGGAGAGCGCGCCCCCCCCGAACGTCCGCCCTGGGCGCGAGCGATCCGACATCTCCGCTGAGCCTCCGGACTCAGATCGCCGTTTGCGTCAACGTGACCGTGTAGAGGATTACGTGCACGCCCGAGACCGCGAAGATGCCCGACGTCTCCAAGTAGTTGTTCGGGGTCCACGTGAACTGCAGGGTGAGGTTCGTCACCGTCACCGCTGCGTTGCCGGACGCGTTGATCGTCGCGCCCGCGACGGTGACGAGTCCCGCGGGGTCGGACGAGGTGGAGTACGAGTAGTCGTGGCCCTGTGAGGTCGGATTGGTGATCTGCGCGGCGACTTCGAGCGGCAGGGCGCCGATGGCGACCTTGAGGAGGGCACCGTGGGTCGCGCTGGTGATGCGGAGGTAGAGCGTCGCGGTGTACACCCCCGGCGGGATGGTCGGCAAATCCGGTCCCGACCACATGTGACCGCCGGCGACCGTATTCGACCCGGAGCGGAGGGCCGGCCCGGCCGGGGTCGCGTCGTGAAGGTCCACCGTACCCGAGAGCGCATTGAGGTCGCCTCCGGCGATCGTCATCACGAACGGCTCGAAGAGCAGGGGCGGACCGCTCCAATGTTTCGCGTAGAGACAGGCGCCCAGGTCCTCGGCGACAAGCGTGTAGCTCGTGAGATTCAGGAAGCCGGGGAGGAGGTACCGGCCCAGTTCCTGTAGGGAGTAATCGAAGAGAACGTAGTCGCTCTGGTTCGCGTAGCTCCCCAGCGCCTGGGGCAGCGACGTATTCCATCGGAAAAACGCCGATTGCGGAAAGACGAAGGCGTTCGGGCGCGACGAGACCTCCGGGAAGATGTCGGTCGTCGTCAGCACCGAGGCTCCCGGTGGAATGAGGGCGATGACCTTGTGGAGCGCCTGCTCTTCGGCGGTGACCACGGGGACCCCGTGAGAAATGAACGTGTAGTTCCCGACCGGGGTGGGGAGGAGGGGGCTCGCGACGGAGGAGACGATGACGGCGAGGATCAGCAGGAGGGATGGGATCCCCGGACTCCAATCCCGCCGGGGGGCAGCGGGGACCGGGGTGAGCCGTCGGACCCAACCCCGCACGCGCGCGAAGCCACCGATGGCGCCCACGACCAAGAATGGGAGAACGTAGGCGGTGAACTGGTCGCCGATCTTGTAGTACCCGTGGCTGTTCGAAAGTACCGCGAAGGCGACCCATACGGCGACCGGGACGAGGTACCTCTTCTCGCCGAAGATCGGGAGGAAGCCGAACCCCCCGAGGACGAGCGCGATGTACAGCACCTTCTCCCCACTCTGAAAGCCCAGGGCCGCGACGGCGCTGCCCGGCTGGAGCGCGGCTTGAAGGAAGACGTCGTAGAGCCCGCTCGCGCCGAGTAGAGAAAATCGCTGGGCGTAGCCGGGTCCCGCCGTCGCTCCGTTCGGATTGATGCTGGTCAGAAGGAGTGTGGTTGCCCCGAACCAGATTCCGGCGACCAGCGTCGCCACGGCCAGTTCCTCCCAGGATTTGTCGGTAAACTTGTGACGCATCCGCGCGACGAGAGCGCCCACCAATCCGGCCACGGCGAAGATGATCAGGAACGGGGCGATCGTCTCGATGACCGCGAGCGAGACGACCCAGGCCACGAGGAACAACTTGAATCGTCCGGAGATGTAGAAGTAGAAGGCGAAGAGAACGCAGACGGGAATCAGGGCCTCCGAGTGGAAATCGTACCATCCCGTGCCGTAAGTGAGGGGGGACGCAAGGTACGCGACGGCGAAGAGCCCCGCCAGCGTTTCGGATTTGAGGCGGCGGCGCGCGATCAGGAAAGTCGGGATCGCCCCGAGGGCGAGCGCCAGCGCTTGAAGGACCAGGAGCGTGCCAGGGCCGGGGTCGAGCGCGTAGAACGGAACCAGCGTGATCAGAAGCGGGGAGAAATGGACCGCGAGTAGGTTCCCGCCGTTGCCGGCAGGGAGGTCCACGGTGTAATAGAAAAAGTGCGAGGTGAACGTCGTGTCGTAGAGGGCCTGGTTGTAGATGCCCAGGTCCCAGGCAAAGGTCTGGAACGCCCAAAACCGGCGCACCCAGATCGCTCCGAACAGCGCCGTGAACACGATGACGCCGAGAAGCGTGATCACGACCGCCGGGTGCCGCCGGACCCAGGCCCAGATCTTCCCGGGAAGGCCGGTGGGCGAGGTCGCTCGCACGGGCGTCGCGGCCGGGCGCGTAGTGGGGGCGGGGTCGAGTCGATTTGAGTTGCGCGGGGGGGGAGGGGCCTCGGGCTGTCCCGACGGCGGCGCTATCGGCGTCGGGGTCCCGGGGGGATTCAAGTCTCCTCGACTGTCGGGACCCGCCGGGGGGCGAGGCTCCATTCTTCCAACACGGCTATCTGGTCGAGAAGGCAGCTGAGAGGGTAATGGCGTTTGTCCTTACGACGGGAATCCGATGCCATCCCACGATCTTCCTTCCGGCTCGGCGACCCGAGGCCGGGGCGTCGCGGTGGCCGATGGGACCGAGTCCTTCGGTTCGGGTCGAGCCCGCCGGCCCCACCCATCCGCGAGCTCAAATACGTGCTGGTGCGCATAGGTCGTACCGCTGTCTCGTACCCAATCAGGCCCACCCGTCGTGAAGTACTGTTGGTCGTGAAACCCCTGAATAGCGAATTTCAGCGCCGCCCAAAACCCACGATGACCCCGGGCCTCACGGGCATTGGCGCGGGGCACGCCGCTACCGGCCGCGGCCCCACTGGGGGACGAGAGAGGGCCTGGCCCCGTCGCCCGGAATCCGGTTAGGGGCGGACCGGTAGGAGCACCGCGGTGGGTCGTCCCCTAGTCTGGCTGTTCCTCGGCTCCGTCGGGTTCGCGTTCGTCACCGTCGCCCTCGGTGTGATCCATCTCGCGAGGGACCTCTGGGTCGTCCTCGGCGATTTGACGCACGATTCCCAGCTGTTCCCCTTTCCCCCGCCCGTGCCGCACCCGTTCCAGTGGAACGGCCCGTGGCTCGTCGCCTCCGTCTGGTACTTCGACATCATCGTCCCCCTGGGACTGCTGCTGCTGTTCGTCGTGGATCGCTATCGGGCCGTGAGCGTCCATCGATGGCGGGAACCCGACCGCTTCCCGATCGAGGGCCAGAAGATCACTGTCGTGCTCACCGCGTACAACGACGAGTCCTCGATCGGCCAAGCCGTCGATGAGTTCGGTGCCTTGGCCGACGTCGGCGAGGTGATCG
>JAKIWS010000034.1 GCA_022749895.1 Thermoplasmata archaeon | reverse complement strand
CAAACGTGAGATCGCTTCGAGCGAGAGTGCGTTGGCGGACCGGCGCGGGGTCCACTTCGCCGAACGCCTTCCTCCGGGGGAGCATTGGAGGATGTACCCGGAGTTCCGCCGAGAGACGGCGTTCCTCGACATCGAGACGACCGGACTCTCGCCGTACTCGGGCATCGTCACGGTCGTTACCGTGCACGGCGGAGGTCGGACCCGGACGTTCATCGCGGACGACGACCTCGAGGAGCTGCCGGCGTACCTCGGACGGTTCCAGCTGCTCGTCACGTTCAACGGCCGGATGTTCGACGTTCCGTTCCTCGAGGTCCGGTTCCCGAACCTTCGCCCGCCGCCGGCGCACGCGGACCTCCGGTTCCTCCTGCACCGGCTGGGATACTCGGGGGGGCTCAAGCGGATCGAACAGGTGATCGGGGTCGGCGACCGGACGGGGGTCGAGGGGATCTACGGCCGGGATGCCGTCCGCCTCTGGGAGGAGTTCCGGCGTGGCCAGACCGCGTCGCTGGAACGGCTGGTCCAATACAATCGCGCCGACACGATGAACCTAGAGCCGATCCTGGATTTCGCGTTCGCCCAGATCCACTCCCGATTGTTCCGCGAGCGGAGTCCGCGCTTGCCCGAGTAGCGCCCTGCGCTCGGGGCCGAGGTCGTCGGTCAGCGTGAGGCGACGCGACCTTGTCCATCGGCCGCCGTCGTTCCGCTCGCTCGTGTTCGTCGAGTCGAGCTCGGGGCGATTCGGGGCTTGACGCTCGGAGCCGAGGACGCCCGCGTTTCGTTGATCCGGATCCGGGCGGCGGCACAGTACTCCGGGGAACGGTCGATGTAGACGAAGTGGCGATGCCAACGCTTCGCGACGACCGCGACTGTGCCGGTACCTCCGAACATGTCGAGGACGACGTTTCCCCGATACGTGTAGAACTTCACCAAACGCTCGATGAGCGCCTCGGGGAACGGAGCCGGGTGGCCGTTCCGGCGGCGCTCGGGCGGGATCGCCCAGAAGCCGTCGGAGAACTGCTCGAACTCGCGGCCCGAGATATCGGCCTGGGCTCGGTCGCCGGGAAGATGCCAGCCTCCCTTCGAAAAAACCAGGACGTACTCCCAGGACGGTACGATGTGGGGATTGGACGGGCTCCGCCAGCTTCCCCACGCCGTACGGCGTCCCATCGTCTGCTTGTACCAGATGATCTCGGTACGCATGATCAACCCGAGGTCGCGCAGCCCTCGGGCGAGGTCATGATGGATCGGGCGGAAGTCCTTGATCGAGGTCGGGGCGACATTCAGGGCGAAGCGGCCCCCGGGGACCAGGACACGGGAGAGCGCTGTCCAGACGTCCCGAAGCCAGGCGAGGTACTTCTCGTAGGCCAGGTCGTCGGAGTAGCCGGCATACTGGATGCCCAAGTTGTACGGCGGGGAGGTTACCGCCAGATGCACGCTCTCGGCGGGTAGGGTCGCGAGGACATCCTGCGCGTCTCCCTCGTACACCTGGTCCTGCCATTCCTGGGAGACTCCCCCGGGAGGGCGCGGGCTGGTGCTGGTCAACGCCACGGGACCGGCCACCCCGTCGGGAGGGATGAGCCTTCTCGGGGGATTGACCGCAGGGCCGGCCGTCCGAACCTCGGAGCGTGGCTGCCGTCGGTCATTCGGCCGCTCGACGGGATCACCCTCACGACAGGCCGGCGAGAACTCGCTCGGCCACTGCCTCGCCGATGGCGAACGAAGACGAGGCGGCGGGGGACGGCGCGTTCAGGACGTGGAGCGCTCGACGTTCCTCGAGGAGAACGAAATCGTCGACCAGCTGTCCTCGGTCGGAAACGGCCTGCGCGCGAACTCCCGACCTGGACGGAGTAAGGTCAGCGGGATCGACTTCGGGGACGACCCGTAGTATCGCGCGAGCGAACTCCGCCGCGCTGAGCGATCGTCGGAGTTCGCGGATTCCCACGGCGCCGTACCGACGGAGAAAGCGGAGGAACCGAAGCGAGCCGACCGTAGTCGCCACCTCCCGAAGATCGACGTCGCCCCGTCGGTAGCCCTCCCGTGCTAGTGCGAGCACCGCGTTCGGACCCGCTTCCATCGTCCCGTCGAGTCGCGGGGTGAGATGGATGCCCAGAAACGGCAGCCTCGGGTCGGGTACCGGATAGACCATGCCCCGAACGAGGTCCCGTGACCTACCGCCGAGTCGGACGTACTCGCCGCGGAACGGGAGGATCCGCAACGGGGGTCGGCTCCCGCTCGCCCACGCGACCTGGTCGGAGAAGAGTCCCGCACAGTTGACCAAGAATCTCGCGTCGGTCACGCCCGCGTCGAATCGAACGTGGACACCGTCCGCGCTAGCGCGCGCTTCCTCGAAGGAGCACCCCAGCCGGACCTCCACCCCCTCGTGCGAAAGGTCTTCGGCGATCCGGCCCGCGATTGCGTTGAAGTCCACGATGGCCGCCGTCGGCAGCCAAAGTCCGGCCATCCCTCGAACGTTCGGCTCGATTCGCCGCAGGCCGTTCGCATCGAGACGCTCGACTTGCGGAACGTTGTTGGCCTGCGCGCGTCGCCCGATCTCATCCAGGCGTTCGCAGTCCTGCGCCGTAGCGGCGACGACAAGTTTCCCCGGAGTTTCCACCGGCAATCCCTGTTGCCCGACGAAATCCAACAGCATGCTTCGACCCCGCGAGCAAAATCTGGCTTTGAGCGACCCGGGCGGGTAGAAGGCACCCGTGTGAAGCACCCCGCTGTTGCGGCCGCTCTGATGGCGGGCCACCCCCCGTTCCTTCTCCAGGATGACCATGCGCGTTGTGGGGCGCGCCGCGACGATCGCCCGAGCGGTCGCAAGCCCGACAATCCCTGCGCCGACGACAACCACGTCGGTTCGGTCGTTCATGGTCACGGGCCGCTCAACCCACCTTCGCCGGATGTCCGAGAGGCGTTACGGGGTGCAGACATCCGGGGGCCGCTCTGCATGTCCCCCCTCGATTTCCGATGCGGAGGTTGGTCATGGTCGCTCTTCACTTCGCGATCGATGCGACATCGGTGGGCGCCCGACGATGCGACCCACTCCGGCTCGCGCCTCACGGGCGGCGAATGGGCGAGAACCTAATTTCGCCGCCCATCTCGAGGTGATGCGTCGTGGAGCGCCATCGTTGACGGGCTTGTCGCCGGAGTGGAGGGATGCGCCCGCTCCTCCGACGCCTTCGCCGGATGCTCGGCGCGTCACCGAACTTCCGCCCCACCGACCGTGGTTCCCGGGAGTGACCCGGATTCGACACCGAGTTGCGCGACTCCGGCCCCAAACCGTCTTGGTGGCGGTCTTCGGCGTCGGACTGTTCATCCGCTTCGTCCTCGCGCCCATCTCGGCCGACCCTGACTTGGAATCGTTCGCCGAGGGTTCGCTCGGGATGTACTACGGGTCGCCGCCGTACGCTACCGGACTGGTCTACCCTCCGGCCTGGGTGCTTCTCCTCAATCTGATCGGCCGATCCACGGCCGCCATCGCCTCCCCCGGCAGCCTGATTCAATTGCTCCCCGCTCTCACGATGGTCGGAGCCACCTCCGGAGTGACCGGATTGCCGGTAGGTCTGGCCTCCCCGCTCTACTCTCTGGTCGAGAAGACCCCCCTCTTTGTCTTCGATGCGCTGACGGGGCTGATCCTTTACCAAGTGGTCCTCGAGAGAACCGGCCGGTTGCGGCCGGCGCAGCTCGTCGTCGTGGGTTGGTTCCTCAATCCCCTCGTGATCGTTGAAAGCGCGGTCCACGGGGCCTTCGACGTTCTCCCGGTGTTTTTCATGGCGCTGGCCCTGTACTGCGTCCCTCGTGGGCAGGTCCTGACGGCCGGGGCGGCGTTGGGCCTTGCGGTCTCGTTGAAGGGATTTCCGCTCCTCCTGCTCCCGCTCTTCGTTGTGCTGGTCTATCGGCTTGGCGAGCGCAACCTCAACGCGGCGATCCGGCGAGAAGGGATCTTCGGAATCGGCGTCGCCTCGACGATTCTGGCCACGATCTGGCCGCCGTCGCTCCTCGAGGGGTTTGCGGAACGGGTGGTGCTCCCCCAAGGGGGCCCGATCAGCGCGCTGCCCACCTTCTACGGAGGGTTCGGCCCCTGGGCCTTCGCCTCGTACCCCGGGTTTAGCGGCGTGGAGGTAGCGCTCGGTGCGCGGACCGCCATCGTAGTTCCACTGCTCATCGCCACCGCGATTGCCGTGGTGGCGTTCATTGCCTATCGAGTCGCACGTTCGGCCGCAGCACTCGATGAGGACCGGATCTGGCGGGCCGCGGCCCTATCGACGACGGCGATCCTTCTCGCCGTCCCGTATGTCCAACCACAGTACCTCCTCTGGATTCTGCCGTTCTATCTTGTGGTCGTCGTCCTGAACCGAAGGGACGTGGCTCTCGTGTGGGGGATCACCGTCCTGGCGTCGCTCTACGCCCTCCTTGCTTTTGCGGGCCCTTATTCAACGATACTCCCGCTGTACTTTCCGCCCCCGCATACCCCACCCCCGTACGTGGTGCAGTCGCTGCAATCTTGGCCCCCTTTCTCGTCGTGGGTAGGGTTCGCGACCACCCTCCCCGCTTCGGCCCTCCTGGGGACCCTCGTGTTGCGCTTGCTTCGAACCCCTCGGTCCCGCGGAATCCCCGGATGAAGGCGGCCATGGTCCGCACGATAGGGCGTACCGCCGTCGCGATCTTCCTCGTGGCGATGGTGGTCGGCGAGGCGCTCCTCCTGCTTCCGGCCGTGGCGCCGAGCCTATCCTTCCACGCGAACCTGACTAAGCGGGGCCCGGCCTCCGCGCAGCTGAATTTCACGATGGTCGCCCCATTCGCGGCGGACGTGCAACAAGCCTGGTTCCTTCACAACCAGACCCCGAGCGCCGCGGGGTTTGAGTTCTACTACGACCCCGCCTACCCGTCGAGCAACACAGACCCAAATGACTGGCTTCGATTGGCGGCTCGCCTGCAAACCGTCGAGCAGGCTCACGGTTCACCGGTCGCCGTCGCGTTGGTCGACGGCGTGGGGCTCGCCCGATTTCTGACCAACCCCTCCCCGAGCGCGCGGACCCTGGTGCTGGCGTCCGGGGTGCTGCCGGATACGGTGTTCGACCGGTCACACGATCTTCTCGGCCCGTGGCTACGGGGTGGGGGTCAGCTCATCTGGGTGGGAGATCCGATCGGGGCGTTGGTGGGACATCGAGGCCCCGCCACGCGGCCGGGGAACCCCGAGTACATCGGCTCGGTCGGGACAGCGAGGTTCCTTCCCCCCGGCCTCCTCGGGGGAACCGGGTTCACCTACTCGAACTTCTCGGGGATAGGCCTCGCCCTGGGGGGTCGGTACCCGTACGGTTGGCCCGGGGACGACCTGCGAGAGAGTCGCCTGGCCGCGGTCAACGGCACCGCTCTCGGGGGCAGCTGCGCCGGATTCAACAATATCGCCCGGTTGATGATCGGCAACGGGTCGGTCCTCTACGTCGGGAGCCCCCTCCGGGTCGCGAATCTGCTGGGAAACGTTCTGCTCGACCGAGTGGACACCGGAGTCGCCTTCCACGATTCCCCCCTGCTCGAAAGCGGAGGTTGGACCCTGATCCCGGGGACGCGGTTCACCCGATCGGAGACGGTCGTGGACCCCTTTCCGGTCGGAACCCCCCCGCCGAGCCTTTGCGTGTACACGTTCCAAGTCGACTATCTCGCCACGTTCGCCGACCTGCAATGCATGGTGCTAGGGTGATGCGAGCAGTGTTCTCGCCTTACAGGCTCCGACCGAGCGCGACCCGAATCGAGCCGACGAGGACCCCGGCCGAGTACGCGAGGTCACTCCCGATGCCAAGGGCCGCGGCGGCCGCGAGCTCGAACACGGAACGACGTCGGAGCCGGTCTCGCGGGCGGTACTCCGGGCCGAGACGGACGACGTAGTAGATCCATCGCCCGAGCACCAGGGCACCTAGAGCCGCGGCGAACCAGACCGAGTTTAGAACGAGCGCGAGGGCTACCAAGACCGCGAGCGTCAGCGCGAATCCGGCTTGCGAGGCCCGGTGGAGCGACCGGGAACGCGCGTACCGGGACGACTCAAGGTGCCGGAATGCATAGGCGCCGAACGCCCGAAGCGCGCCGGTGATTGCCATGCCGAACCGGTAATCCTTGTACAGATTCCCGCCGATGCTCTCTGCGTGACCGGTGAACCGCTGTACGGCGACAAGGTCGTAGCATTTGAGGATCCGATAGCCGCGATGACGTAGGCGAAACGAGAGTACGATATCTTCGCCCGCGATGCGGAATCGCGTGGGGAATCCCCCCTGCTCGGCGACCGCGGCGCGTCGGAAGAGGTCGCACTTGAACTCGGAAAACGTCACGACCTCCTGACCCTCCGTGCGGGCCGTGTGGAACTGCTGGCGGATGTACCCGAACGCGCGCATCGCGAAATTGAGCTCCCCCTCCGCGGGAACGCCGTAGTAGGCGGTGACGACCGCGATCGCAGGGTCGCCCTCGAGGTGGGCGACCGCCCGCCGGATCCAGTCGTCCCCGACGAGTTCGATGTCCTGGTGTAGGATGAGCACGTACGGTCCCCGCGAGCGTGCCAGACCGTCGTTGAGTGATTGGGATAGGCCGAGATTCGTAGGGTGTCGCACGACGCTGAGCAGCGAGGGCGCGCCGGAGAGCAATTTGGAGGCAATATCGGATGTCGCGTCGGTGCTGGCATCGTCTACGACCACCCATTCGACGGGTCGATAGTCCTGGGCCCGGAGGCGCTCGAGGGACCGAGCGATCGATCCGGCCCCGTTGTAGGCGGGGACGATCACCGATACAAGGCGCGCGACTTCCGCAGAGGCGGAAGTATCGGCAGCGGGCGCCGAAGGTGCGGGTGATTCCACCGCGTCCGCCTCCACGGCCGACCTCAAAGCGGCTAGAGATCGGAGGGGGACGCCTTCAGCCGACGTCCGAGATCCGCGAGACCGACGAGCTGGGCGGAGACGATCGACGGGAGCTTGCGGGGAGGGTAGATCGACGTCACACCGTGTAGTCGGGCGCGATGGCTCACCGGTACCTCGACCACACGGAAACCTTCCGCCCAGGCGAGGATCGAAAACTCGGCCCAGAAACTGTACCGTAGGGATCGCACCTTCGGCAGGATGCGCTCGATGACCTCCCGCCGAACGATCCGGAAACCGCAGTCCATGTCCTGAAGCGGCACTTGGGTCACCAGTTTCGCGAGGAGGTGGAATCCACGGGAGAGGAGGACCCGGTGCCAGGACTCTTCCCGGTGCATCTTCCGTCCGATGACCATGTCGGCGTCGCCCGCCACTGCCCAGAGCTTCCAGAATTCCGCGGAGTCGTACTGCCCGTCCGAATCGGCAAAGAACGTGTAGGGCGTCGTCACCCGTTGCAATCCGCTGGCCACGGCGGCGGCGTACCCCTTGCGGGCGTTCTCGGTCTCGAGGACGAACGGGATGGTCGCGCGAAGGGACTCGAGGACCGACCGGGTGGCATCTGTGCTCCCGTCTTCGCAGACGAGGAGCGTGGCGTGCGTCGGACCGGCGACCTCCCGGTAGAAGCCTTCCAGGACGGGTCCGATCGTCTCGGCCTCGTTGTGGGCCGGGAGCAGGATTGTCAGGACATCCGGCCCGATCGGAGGTCCAGCCCCGCGGAGCGCGGTAGCCTTCTCCCCCTCAGAATGCATGAGACGGCGCGTGATTCGGGGGTAGCTATTTGAGATGTTCCGACCGAGGTCGGCCCGAAACCTCGACAGCTGGGGACCACTCCCCTTCGGGACCAGCGCGAGTAGCTTACCCGACGGATCCCGGGGCCGCCGCCGGGGCTTCGAGCGGGGTCACGAACGACTCCGACGGGATCGGGGGTCGCGCGCGACCGGCTTTCTTGAGTTCCGCCCAGACCCATGAGTAGGTGCGGGCGAGGCCGCTCGCCAAGGAGATCTCGGGGGCCCACCCGAGAGTTCGCTGGAGCAACGTGTTGTCGCTGTTCCGTCCGCGAACCCCCTGCGGTTTCGACAGCTGGTGGATCTTGTGAAGCTGCTTCCGACCGATGCGGGTGGCTAGGTCAACGAGCTCGTCGACGCTCACCATTTCGTCGGTGCCCAGATTGAGCGGCGACGTGAATCCCGATTCCATGATCCGCGTGATGCCCTCGACGCAATCGTCGATGTAGCAGAAGCTCCGGGTCTGATGCCCATCGCCCCAGACCTCGATCCCGTTCCCGTCCTCGGCCTCCGCGACCTTCCGGCAGATCGCGGCCGGCGCTTTCTCCCGGCCCCCTTCGTAGGCCGCGAGCGGGCCGTAGATGTTGTGGAAGCGAACGATGCGGGCGTCGAGGTCGCGCTCCTCGTGGTAGTAGGTGGTGAGCTGTTCGCTGAACAGTTTCTCCCACCCGTACCCTTTCTCGGGATTCGCCGGAAGTGCGGCACTCTCCTTGAGGGGAGCGATCTCCGCGGAGTTCTGGGCCTCTGCAGCGTACACGCAGGCCGAGGAGGTGTAGAGGTACCGATCCACCCGCGCGTTGGCCGACGCCTCGAGCATGTGGGCGTTGATCAGAACGTTGTTCCGGGTCAACGAGGCGTGCACCGAAGTGATGTATCCGATTCCTCCCATGTCGGCCGCCAACTGGTAGACGTCCTCCACATGGTGAACCGCGGTCTGGCAATCGTCCTCCCGTCGAAGATCGAGCAGCAGGAATTCGTCCGCTGGGCTACGCTCAAACTCCGGAACGTGGAGATCCACGCCTCGGACCCAATGGCCGTCCGCCTTGAGCCGCTTGACCAAATGATGCCCGATGAACCCACCGGCTCCGGTCACGACGACCCGTCGGCGGTCGATGAGCGACATCTAGGGTCCCGGGAATCCAGACCTAGGCGAAGACGGGAATCGGCGGTCGCGCGTCACATTTTGCCTCGTCGTCCACCGATCTCGTGCCTCGTTCTTTTCGTTAGCACGACGCGAGAGTAGGCGCGCCGTCACTCGAGACTGACGTGGATTTCTTCATTATTTAACCATGTTGGTACGTTCGCTCGACTCTTTTGAGGTCAGAACAGTATCGATGAAATGTTCGAAGATGATGCGCATTCGGGCCGAACACTCCATCCGGAGTGTGAGCCCGAACCGAACGATACAGCTGCTTCGGCCGCACGCTTTCGGGCGTCGTTCCGGCCGTTCCCGCCTTGACCGACCCCTTTCCCTTCCGCACTACTAATAGGGCGAACCGGTTCGTGGCGGTCGTGGCCCGCCGACGAGTGCTGGCCCTCACCACATCCCCGCTCCCGTACGGCGACGGGATCACGGACGGGCCAGGGTTCCGAATGTGGAACCTTCTCCACGAGGTGGCGCGCGAACACGACGTACGCATCCTGAGTCTCTACGAGGGTTACCACGAGGGACGACGCAATCTTCCCCCCGTCGCCGCCGACGGGATCATGATCCAACGCCCAAACCCCTCCCCGCCGGCCATCGCCCGACTCATTCGCGAATGGGATCCTCAGGCTCTCTATCTTCCATGGTCCGCGGCTGGGTTCCTCGGCCGGGGGACCCGGCAGATCCCGACGGTTCTGGACTATGTCGGCCCGGGATTGCTCGAACGATTCGCTGGCGAGGGCCGAGTACCGATCCCGTTGCTTCGCCTTCAGCTCGAATCGTTCTGGCTGGGCGACCTGTTCCTGACCACGACGGCCCGGGAGCGTTTCTATCTCATCGGACTCTTGGCAGCTTCCGGTCGTCTCTCGACCCGAGATTTTCGGTCGGGGGATCCTCTCGTCCGCTATCTTCCGATGACCCCACCGAACGAGCGTCCCCCGCCGAGGAGCAGGAGGAAGGGCCCGGGGTCCACCCCGCTCGTCGTACTCCTCGCCGGTGCATTCCTGGCGTGGTACGACTACGACGCCGTGGCCCGCGCGGCCTCGGCGCTCCGAGCGGCCCCCGGGGGAGGCGTGCGATTCCTCCTGGTGGGGGGCAACCCTCGATCCCCCGAGACCGAGGAGAAGGTTCGGCGAATCCTCGAGCCGGCCCGCCGCCAAGGTGTGGTCGAATTCTCCGGACTCGTGCCGTTTCACCGTCGTGGAGAGCTGTATAACACGGCGGACGTTGCGTTGGTGGTTGCGCCGGAGAGCGTGGAAGACGAGCTCAGCGCGCGAACGCGGGTTGTCGACTATATGTGGGGGGGACTCCCGGTGGTTACCCGGGGCCGGGACGAGTACTCCCGGATGATGTTGGATAACGGCGCCGCCTTCGAATTCGGTCCAGGGAGCTCCGATCTGACCGAGGTGCTCGGGGGGCTCGCGAGCGACCCGGAGCGGATCGACGCCGCTCGGAAGAGGATCCAACCACTTCTGGATGGACCCTTCAATGGGCCGAAAGCCGCCCGGCCGCTTCTGGAGTTCCTAGCCGATCCTGTGCGCACTCGGCAACGGGCGGGCCGAATCCCGAAGATCGAATCGCTGGCTCTCTGGGCTTCCGACATGGTCCGGGCCGCTCCACGAGTGAAGCGGAACGGATAGGGACTCCCGCGACGTGACATTCTGGACGCTTCGCCGGGTGATCCTGGTAGGATTGCTAGTCCAATTCGGAGTCGCACCGCTTTCCGCCCACGCCCTCGACCCCTACGTTTGGTACAACACGGCGCGGACGGTGGTCGGCGATCACGGCTCGCTCTACCCTCACCCCCAGCCGGCGTTCTGGTACTATGCCTATCCGCCGACCTGGGCGGGATTCCTCGTCCTCGTCTGGGGCCTCTACGCGCCCCTCGCTCCTTCTTTCCACGCCCAACCGGTCACCGGCGCCCATCTCCAAGGGCTCCTCGGCGTTTCGTTCCAGCTCGGTGCGCCCTTGATTCCCGATTGGTGGTTCTTGCTGCTCGTCAAGACGCCGATCATACTTTTCTCGCTGGCAACGGCGTTCCTGCTGCGCAAGGTCGTCATCGAGCGATTCGACCGCCCGGAGCTCGGCACCCGGGCGTTCGCGCTCTACTTCCTCAACCCGTACGTGATCTGGATCAGCAGCGTGTGGGGAATGTTCGACGCGATTCCCACGTTCTTTGCGTTGCTCGCCTCCGTGCTGCTGCTGGACCGTCGGTATCTCTATTCCGGCCTGACGTTCGGAGTCGCAGTTTCGCTGAAGTACTTTCCGGCGCTCATCCTGCTCGCGCTCGTCGTCGGGCTGCGACGCCCCACCGGTCGCCCCTTTCTGCGCTTCATCGCCGGGTTCGCGGGACTCCTGGCTGCGGTATCGATTCCGTTCTTGATCTCGGATTTCTCCGGATATCTTCAAGGGGTGCTGAGTCCGTCGAGTGGCCAGGCCGTTGGAAATCTGAGTATCTGGACGATTGTCCGGTGGTCCGGAACCTCAACCCTACCCGATTGGCTGGTCGGGTTCGACCTCGGCGCAATTGCGCTTGCTATCGGGGGGCTTGCGTGGTGGATCGGGCGACAACGGTCCATGACCAACGATCCGGGGCTGTGGGTCGAACTCTCCGCTTTGGGGCTGTTGGTGTTCTACGTGATCTTCCCCGCGGTCAACAATCAGTACATCACCTGGATCATCCCGTACCTCGCGGTGAATGTGGCCCTCAACCGCGAACGACCCGTCCTTCTCATCGCGCTGACCGTGCTGGCGTTGCTCTACACGGTGTTCACCGTCAGCTACTACTCGTTCTTCCTACCGATTCTGACCATCAATCCGAGCCTGACCTGGCTGGTCCCGCGCATGTATGCCATCCCCTACTTCGGACGGGCCGTCGCCATCGTCCTGTGGGTCGTGATGGCGGTCAGCCTGGTACTTCGGGTCCGTCGCGCACGGGGCATTCGGGGCGTCTACGGAATCGCAGCGTGGCTCGACCGTCTCGCGGCGCGCATGACGAGCGTGCCACCGGAGCGGTCGATTCCATCAGAAACACCAGGGGCCGATACGGACCTGGGCGGAGAGCCCGTCGCCCGATCTACCGCCCGCACGGCGTAGGCGGCCGCGGCGGTCTGCTCATCCGGAGAAAACATGCGTCGATTGTCCCGGCAGCGACGAGGCCCCTCAGGGCAAACCGGCTCTCATGTTTGCCTGCTTGTGAGGCGGCGTGGCAGGAGGGGGGGCGTCCCCCCCGGGTCGCAGACAACACCAAGAGGCTCGTGCTCTCCGAAGTCTTTAGGTGGTCCTCCCCTACCCTGGAGGACGCATCCTTGATAGTCCCGGTCGCCCCTCTCCGAACGGCGCCGGAGCGCGGCGCGCGAGGGGCCAAGGCGGCGGCGAGTCGTCGAGCGCCTTCCAGGCTCCACCAAGCGATCGGGGGGTCCCGCCGTCCCGGGGTGCGCTCCCCGCTGCTGGGACCGGGCCCAGCGCTTGCGCCGATTCCCGTTCTGGATTGGAGAGGGGACCAAGATCAGCGCCGGGGACTTGCAAGGAAACCCTGTGGGCCATGAGATTCGGTCGTGGGCCATGGGTTCGACCCGGATTTTCCATCATCCTTGTGGCGATCGTCGCCGTCGCCTATGTGGCCGCCATCGGGATTCTGGTTCCCCACCATGGACTCGCCAAACAAGTGGGATGGTCGATACCCAGGTTCGACGGGTCATGGCAGTTGACAGAGCAGAACACCTCGGACGCCTATCTCACACGATCCGGAGTTGCGATCACCGTGGGGGCGTCTACCCCGGTGGTCCCGGGGGTCAGCGCCGGGGCTTTTGATTCGAATCTTCCGACCTTCAATCTGACCCGATACCCGTTCCTTTCGGTCGACGTCAGCAGTTCGAGCGTCTACCTCGCGGTCCAGATCATACTCGGCGAGTTCGCGGGTGAAAGCACCACGATCGTCCTCTCTACGTTCGCGGACGCCAACGTGCACACGATCTACGTCAACCTCGGGACGTTCGGATTCTCGGGCTTGATGCAGTTCTCGTCACTGACCTTGGGATGGCGCGGCGTGCAATCCGTTGTAACCCCCACGGCCGAGGTCCAGTTCCAAAACCTTTCGTTGCTCACCTTCACCGGGGGCTAGCGATCTCCGTGTCGGCACCGGCGGGTGGATCGTCCTCGGTGGCCGTGCTTGCTCCGATCTGGGTCCGGATGTTGCCCGCGGCGCTCCGCGTCCAGGCCCACCGCGTCTGGCTCTGGCTGCTCGTGGGATTCGCGATCCGAATCGTGCTGTTGCCCCTCTTCTCCTCGAGCGACCTCCTGACCACAGCCTGGGTCAGCACCGTCCTGGTCCAGAATCACCAGCTGATCGGCTCGAACGACCCGCCGCCCATCTTCTACCTCAGTGGCGGATTCGAGCTGCTGTTCAGCCCGCTGATCTCTCCCGACCTCACCTCGCTCTTCACAGCCGGAGCGAGTTATACTCCGTCGCTCACGTTGCAGAACCTGGCCACGGGGGCGCCCGGGATCAACGTCGCCGTCGCGATTTTCAAACTCCCCTACCTGATCGCCGACTTCGCGGTGGTGCTGGTCTTACCTCGATTCTTCAGCACCGATCGCCCCGCGTTCCGGGCTATGATTCTCTGGTGGTTCAACCCGGTCTCGATCTTCATTTCCTATGTCGTCGGCCAGTACGACGTCATCGCCGTTGCGTTCTTGGTCGTGGCGTTCTATGGTGTTGTCCGGGACCGACGCAACCTGACCCTCGTCGCGCTAGGCCTAGCGACGTTCTTCCAGGTCTTCAGCCTCCTCGCCCTGCCGTTCATTCTCATCTACTGGGTGCGGGCCGCTCCCGCTCGACGGGAAAAGGTCCGACGGGCGACGTTCGCGGTGATTTCCCAGGTGGTCGCGCTGGGTGCCGTGTTCTTGCTCGCGCGGCTCCAAAGCGCCTACTACGAGTCGGCGAATCTCGCACTGTCGGGCAACGATGTGAACGGCTTCTTCGGAACGGTCGTCTACAACCGCGACATGGTCGCGCAGCCGCTCGTCGGAGGAATCATCACGTTCCTGGGTTACTCCGCCCGATTCCCCATCAGCGACGCCCTTCCGGATGCGATCCTCATCGTGGTCCTGCTCTACGCGCTCTTGTTGTTCCTCGCGCAGCGGGCGCCTCGCTCTTCGCCGGATCAAGTCTGGCTGTTCACGCTGGGGGCCTTCCTGATCTTCTACGCCTTTTCCGGATTCCTCGTCCAGTGGGTGCTGTGGGCCCAACCGTTCTTGATTTTCGTGATGGTCAACGACTTCCGGAAGCTCGTGTTCCCCTACACGGTGCTCATTCTGGGATTCTTCGTGTACACTTGGTACTTCGGCGCGGCGTTGACCGTCAACCTCCTGCAGATCACGGTGCCCGCCGCCGCCTCGTGGCACGACCCGCTTCGGGCGATGAACGGGGCCGGTCTGCCCGGGGTCCTCGTCATCAACATCGCGCGGTCGCTGTTCTCCGCGGCGTGTCTCTGGTTCGCCTACACCGCACTCCGGAGAGCGACGCTCCCCGGAGAGCACCCGGCACCCTCCACGGCGCCGGGCCCTTCGTAAGGCGGCGAGAGCCGGGCTTGGCATCTCCGCGGGGGGATCACCTGCGCCCGGCGTCACCGAATGGTCGGAGTGACGCTCGCCTCAGCCGCCCCCCGATTCACTACCGCTGCCTAGAGCTTCGGGGCGGCCTGCACCACCACCGACGCGGCGCGCTGGTCGTGCGTCCCCGCCGCGGTCGGAACTACACGGTGGAAGTCGTCGTCTCGGACGCCTCGGGAAATCGGACGACCGCCAACGCCTCGTTCTCGGTCGTAGCTTCCTCACCCCATGCGCCTCCCATCCTTTTTGCGAACTACCGAATCCTTCTCCTCGATGCCCTCCTCGGAGTCGTGATTGTCGTGACCGCCGTCGGGGGGCTTCTTCTCGTTCGCAGGCGCTTGCACCAACGTACGGTCCGGTCGAGCACGAAACCGCGGCCAGGCCCAATTCGAATCGGAGGGAAGGCGAGTGACCAACCCGAAACTGTGCCGCCCTCTCGACCAGCCGTCCGAGAAGAATCGTCCCGGCGAGACGCGCCCCTCGAGCCCAGTCCGCCCCGGGCCGACTTTCGGGTGGGTCCCCGACGGGGGAGCCGACCCGCACGGAGAGCGAGAGTCCCCGAGTATGGGCGCGGCCAGATTTGAACTGGCGACCTTCACCGTGTCAGGGTGACGTCATAACCGCTAGACTACGCGCCCGCGGCGCGGCTCACCGTCGAACGACCCTTAATGGTGTCGGACGGAGCGAGCCACCCCGCCGGCGTCCTAGCCGTACCCGCCGGAAAAACTGCCCGGATCGGGGTGGTCGTTCCAGCTGTAGTACCCCAGGTTCTGCCGCTGGGCCTCGGTGACATCGCGGCTGAGACCGCCTTGCATCGATCCGTACGCCGACTTGATCTGCTCCTCGATCGACCGCGCGCGCACGAGGGCTTCTTTGAGGTGCGAGGCTTCGATGAACGAGCTCCGCGCGACGGTCGCGAAATCCCCGGCGGTGCGGATCAGGCCACCGAGCTCGCGCAATCGGAGCGTGAGGGAGTTTCGTCGTCCATCGATGACCTCCGCGCGACGGCGGGCCTCCTGGATGATCTCGACGACGGCCTCCTTCGTGGCCGGCGCGATGCGACCGTCAGTCGCGATCTCCTGGGCGCAGAACTGAGCGAGCTTGAGCTGGTTCCGATCGGTGTCCGGCATCGCCGTGTCCAGCAGGACCTCGTACCCGCCGCCGCTGATGCGCGACCGGAGCGGGGAGAGGATGCGGTGCAGGTCCTGGATGTTCGATGCAGCGACGAGGATGAATTCGCACGGAACGTTGTCGACGCGGACGGCGGCGCCGCCGGATTGCGGGTTGCGGCCGGTGATGGGGAACCGGCGCTCCTGCATCGCGGTGAGAATGTGCCGCTGGAGATGACCGAAGTGCGGGAGCTCGTCGATGAACAGTACGCCCTCGTGGGATTCGTGGATCGCTCCGGCGATCGTTCGCTCGTACGGAAGCGTCCCGAGCTGGGGGTGACCCCCGTAGGGATCGTGGCGGACGTCACCGAGGAGCTCCGTCTCGCTCGCCCCCGTCGCCATGACGAAGGTATTGCGCTCGAGCTTGACGAGCACCTTCCGGGGACTCTCGCGTTGGAGGGAACGCCGGCGTTCTAGGGCGCGTTGGTCGAGAACCTTGATCTGGTCGCCACCCCGCTCGTACGCGACGACCTCCTCGACGCCGTTCCGGAGCCGCGTGGTACGCACCGACTCCTGGGGATTGCCTCCGGGGCTGACCGTTAATTCGAGGATCCCGCCGACAAGATCCCGGAACGGATTCCCGCTCCCTCCGAGGCCGGGGACGACTTGCTTCAGGTTGCTGCAACTGGGACAGTATCGATCGGTGGGAGGCGAGTAGAAACTGCATCGTGGGCACCGGTAGCCGAGCCGTTCGGCGACCGAGGCCGGGGCGTCGGCGGGGGCGATGAGCTCGCCTTCGATGGCGCGGGCCCGCTCGACCTCGGAATACACCTCGTCGCCGCTCACGACCTCGACGCTCGGCCGTTCGGGGTTCTCCGGATTGTGCACGATCCGGATCTCCGTGCGAGGACGGTCAAGATGGAGCGCGAGCGCCTGCGCCGTCATCGATTTGCCGATACCCGGGGGCCCGACGAGCAAGAGGTGCCGGCGCTGGTAGGCGGCGATCCGCGCGATCTCGACCGCCTTCTCCTGGCCGATGACGCGCTGGAGCGGGTCCGAGGGGATGGGGATATCCTCGGTGCTCCGGATCTCGTCGAGGGACGCCGGGAGCGCGCGCGGATGCTCGATGGGAGGAGGGGAGCTCATCGTCCGAGGCTTCGGCCCGGTAAATACCACGGAGGGGGGGATAAAGTCGCGGGCCGCCCTTTTGGTGAGAGGGCGGGCCCGCGGGTGGGTTGCGCCGGCTTACCGCGCACCCTGCGGCGGGGCGAGGTCCATCTTGGTCAGGATCCGGACTCCGGTTGGGACCTTCCCGACGGCGCCCATCCGGCTCGCGACAACGGTGTCGATCCCCTTCTCTTGGGAGACGTCGAGCAGACGCTGACTCACCACGCCGTCGAACACCACGGTCTTGGCCGGGGCGCTCAAGGTGGCGAGCTGGTCGATCAGGTCCTTGACGGGAGACTCCTGGACCACGGCGTCGTCCGGGCCCAGGACGACACCCTTCGAGGTGTTCTCGAGCCCGGCCAGGACGTCGAAAT
>JAKIWS010000033.1 GCA_022749895.1 Thermoplasmata archaeon | reverse complement strand
CCGCAGCTCGATCCCGACGCTCCCCCAGCTCCTCGGCGCGCACGGCTACGGGACGTTCACCCTCGCCGCGAACGGCTTCATCTCGCCGGAGATGGGACTCGTCCAGGGGTTCGACGCCGCGACGTGGGGCGACTGGTGGGAGCGGTACCTCCGCCTCCCCACGCGGACGCTGCCGCCCCGCGCGCTCAACTTCCCCCCGACCCAACGCCTCCCGAACGGTCCGGGGTGGGGCCGGCTCGAGAGCAAAGCGTGGTACGCCCACCGGTTCCCGTGGGTGATCGACGCGACCACCCGGTTCGTCCAGCAACTGCGGTACCCGACCGACGCCCGGCGGCTGGCCGTCTCGCCGTGGATCGAGGCCACGCTCGACCGGTGGCTTCGGACGCAGCCCGCGGAAAAGCCGGTGTTCGCTTTCGTGAACCTGATGGAAGGTCACGAGCCGTACCTGACCGACCCCGAAACCGTGCACGGACTGCGCAACTGGTTCCGGACCGCCAACGTGCGGATGGACAAGACCAGCGTCATCACCGGCGACTGGAAGCCGACCGAGGAGGAGTCCCGTCGGTTGCGCCGTCTCTACCGCGACATGATCCGCTTCATCGACCGCAGGATCGCGGGCCTCGTTGCCGCGCTCCGGTCGAACGACCGTTGGTCGAACACCGTGCTGGTCCTCACGAGCGACCACGGTCAGTCGTTCGGGGAGCACGGCTGCATGTTCCACGGCCAAAAGCTGTGGGATCCTCTCGTCCGCATCCCCCTCTGGCTCCGACTCCCCGACGGCGGCTACGCCGGGACGCGGGCCGAAGGGTGGGCGAGCCTGGTCGATGTGGCGCCGACGGTCCTGGAGCTCGCGCATCTGCCCAACGGCCACTTCCCGTCCGCGGTTCCGTTGACGCAGCTGATCGACCGCCCGCGCCCCACGCCCGTGTACGCGATGGGGGACGGGATCCATCAGAAGACGCACGTGAAGAAGTTCGCCGACCCGGCGGTCATCGCGCGATGGGAGCGGTGCTACGTAGCGGCGTACGACGGGGACGACAAGGTGATCATCGACCTGACCGACGACGCCGTGCAGGCGTTCGACATCGCGCGCGACCCGGGGGAAGCACGCGACCTTTGGCCGCTCGCGGACGACCGCCTCGCCTCGGTCGTGGCGGGGGCGCGCCGGGTCGGCCAGCAGCTGTTGAAGAAGGCGACGGGCGAGACCTCTCCGGAGGTCGAGGAACGGCTTCGGTCGTGGGGCTACCTGTAACGCCGACGGCGGACGCCGCGTCCACGCCGGCGAGCGGCCGGCGCGTGGTGTTCTTCGGTACCTTCTACCCGACCCCGCACCGCGCCGGCAATTCGTCGACGGGGATCGTCACCGTACTCTCCCGTTCCTCGAAGATCGGCTCGGTGACCGTGTTCGCCCCCCGCGGATCCCGCCTCCCGCCGGCGGCGAACGCGGCCCGGGTCGACCTTCGCGCGACCTGGGCGCACGACGACCTCGGCAGTCTGGTGACGACGTTGGTGCGGATGCTCCGACGCCGGGACGACTGCGACCTCTACCTGTTCAACATCTACGTCACGTCGTTCGGCCGTCGGCCGCTCGCGAACGCCTTTGGTCTCATGATGCCGGTCGTCCTGGCCCGCGTGACCCGGCGACCGGTCCGGGTCTACATGCACAACTTCCTGGAGACCCAGGACGTCGAGCAGCTCGGCTACACGCCCGGGCGCCTCGTGCGTCGCCTCGTCCGGGCGCTGGAATCCCGTCTGGTCCGGGCGGCCAGCGTCGTGGTGCCCCTCGCGAGCCAACGCGCGATCGTCGAGAAAGAGGTGGGAGGCCGTTTGGAGTCGTTCCTGCTGCCGTACATCGAGGCCGTTCCCAGCGTCTACGCCCGCATCGACTCCGGCGCGCCGGTCGCGCCGCCCGAGCAACCGTCCACCGCCCCGGTGCGGGTGCTCCTGTTCGGCGTGTGGGGACCGCAGAAGGACCTCGCGGGCGCGGTGCGGCTGCTCGAGGCGGTGGCGGGCGCGGGTCTCTCGATCAAGGTCACCGTCGCGGGAGGCGCCAATCCCAGTTTTCCCGAGTACGCCCACGAGCTGGAACGCCTCGAGAAGGCACTTCCCCCCGAGCGATTCCGCTTCGTCGACTGGGTCCCCGAGGACGACGTGCTCCAGCTCACGCTCGAGCACGATCTGTTGTTTCTGCCGTACCGGGCGACCGGAGGCTACTCCGGCGCGATGAGCTGCGGGGCGCTCACGGACCTGCCCGTCGCGTCGTACGACCTCCCGCAGATCCGGGAGTTCGCCGAGGAGATCGGGGTCCGGCCCGCGCTGATCGACCCGAAACGAGCCGACCAGCTGGCGGCCGCGGTCCAGGAGGCGGGCCGGGTCCGCGCGGATCGGCGCCGGCTGGATCGGGCGACCGTCGAGTCCCGCCTCGCCGTCACCGGCGAGCGCGTCGACCGCCTGGTCGGAACCTAGATCGACGCGGGCCCGGCGTCAGCGCGGCGGGGGCGGGGGGGGCGGCGGAGGAGCCACGCGTCCGGGCGAACCACCGGTTTGAGTCGGAGGGGCGGCGGCGGGTGGCGGCGTCGGAGGCGTCCACGGCGGAGGCGGGGAGGAGGCTTGGCGACGTCGGGACCTCCGGTAGACGACCGCCAACAGAAGGAGGATCGCGAGCGCGATCGCCCCTCCGATGATGGCGAGGCCGTACTTCCCGAGGGTAGACCCCGGCTTCCCCCCGCCGTTCGGCGGGGGCGTCGTCGTGACGGTGACCTTGAGGATCTGGTTGGAGAAGTTGTGGCCGCTGTCGTTGACCCAGACGGTGGGATGGAAGGTGCCGGCGGTTAGGTAAGTGTGGACAGCGCTCGACGCGGGGCTCCCCGAGCCATCACCGAACCGCCAGCTGTACGTGTAGGGGGGAGTGCCGCCGTGGGCGCTCGCCGTGAAGGCGACCGGGAGCGGCGCAGCGCCGCTCGACGGGATCGCCGTCGCCCCGCTCGAGAGGCCGATGCCGTACGCGCTGAGGAATCCGTTGCAGCCGATGAAGATGTGGCCCTCCGCGATCGTCGGGTCGCTCAGGATCGGGTACACGCAGGTCGTCTTGAACAGAGCCCGCCCGGTGGCGGCGGAGAGGACCTGGACCTCCTTCGTCGCTTCAGTGACCAGGAGGCCGTTCGCGTAGGCCGCCGCGCGGAAGACGTGGTCGGGCATCGGGTGGGCCCACTTGATCGACCCGTTCGCCGGATAGATCGCGTAGAACGACCCGAGCGTCGGGACGCCCGAGATGTTGGTCTGGCCCGCGCCCTCGTAGACCATGCCGTTCGCGACGCTGGCGGTCGCGATGTTGTAGCCGTTCGGGGAACCGGCCCCGAGCTGGTCGACCCAGAGGGGTCCTCCGCCGACGTTGCTCTGGTTGAGGGCGTAGAAGAACCCGTTCTTGTTGATCGCCACGACCAGGTCACGCCCTCCGGCCGAGACGAGCGACGGACTCGCTCCGAAGTCCCCGTCGTGGAACCTCTGCGCCCGGGGCAACGTCCATATGCCCAGTTGGGCGAGCGTGGCGGCGTTCAGGGCGATGACCGAATCCTGGTCGAACTTGGGCGGAGCCCCGGAGAGGTTCGCGCTGTTGCCGGTCGTGACGTAGACCGTGTTCGTCGTGAGATTGATGGCGGGCGACGACCAGATGGACGCCCCGAGGGCGCCCCCCTGAGTGGTGTTGAAGACCCGGACGACGGTGTGGGATCCTGGGTCGATTTGCAGGAGCGCCGCCGGCACGAGCGGAGCGTCGCAGCGGCTCGCGGTCCCGTAGTAGATGAATCCGTCCGCGACGAGCGGGCTTCCCCAGTTGTAGAACCCGTGCGAGGTGTTGCCGAGCAACACCGACCACTCGATCGCGCCCGTGGTGGCATTGAGCGAGTAGAGATTGGAATCCCCGCCCGCGATGTACACATGCCCGTTCTGCACGGCGGCGGTGGACGCGATCCCGCCGGTCGCGTTGCATCCCACGCTCCGACCGATGTAGGTGGTCCAACGCGCGGTCCCGTTCGAGACGTTGAGGGCCGAAAAATTCCCGGTGCCGGTGCCGATGTACACCGTGCCGTTGACGACGACCGCGGAACCCTCAATGGACCCGTGCAGGTGGTCGGTCCAGAGGAGGGAGAGGTTGTGCGCGTTGGCGACCGAGAGGGCGGTGTCGTTGAGATTGGCGGAATCGCGGCCGACATCGTGCATGTACATTGGCCAGTCGCTGTTGAGCGGCGCTCCCACCGCGCCCGTCGAGAGGCCGGGGAGGCTCGCCACCACCCGGAGGGGCACGAGACGGCTTTCCCAGGAGTTCCCGAGCGACGGAGACGGGAGCACCCCCGCCAGCAGGAGCACCACGAGCGCGAGGGCGGGCCAGGACGCTCGAGCGTCCGCGGACCGACGCACGAAGTGACCTCTGGGGCCGTGCCCTCGGCGCGGTACGCCCTCCGTTACAAAAGGCCCGCTACCCACTTCGTTCCCCGGTTACCTACAGAAACTTGGCCGTGAGCGTGCCGTTCGCACTGACGACGACCGACGAGGTGAGTTTCGGGACCGGGTCCGCGTCGACACCGAGGTTGCCCTCCCATCCGAAGAACGAGTGCCCCGAGCACGTGCCGACGCTGATCGGATAGCTCGCGGTCGAGGGGCTGAGCGCGACGGCGGAACGGTTGGCGTACGCCGTCCCGTTGAACGTGACCGGCCCGCAGGCGGAGGGGGCCACGTCCACGTTCAGTACGGCGCTCGATGGATAGACCGCGACGACCGAGAGGCTGTAGAGGATCGCCCCGCAGTGGTCGTGGATGTGGACGAGCGCCTTCGTCGGGCTCAACGTGTTGTCGTTCGACATCATGAGGATGTGCGCCTTGAACGGGGTCGAGTTTCCGGCGGGGGTCGGCTCCGTCGTCGTGGCGAACACGTCCCCCGATGGGTACTCGAGCTCGATCAGGAAGCTTACCGACGAGATCGCGCCCACGAGGTAGCCGATCCACGGGGTTCCGATCGTCACCGTCGGACCGTTGTGGGAGAGGAGCCCCACCCAGGGGGCGGGTTCGAAGATGCTCGGGGGGAAAATGTGGGCGGTCGGCTTGGTCCACGTGCCGTTCGTGAACCCGTGCCCGTTCGAGGTCTGGTCGATCGACCAGATCCATCGGAAGGCCAGGGTCAGGTTGCCGTACGCCGAGTTGGTCGCCGAAATGGCGAGCAATTCCGTGCTGAGCGTCGAACTCCCGGTGGTCGCGAACGTCCAGCTCGCGTGGATGGCCTTCCGGTCGGTGGCGAGCGAGGTGGGGGTCCAAGAACCGTTGTGGATCACGATGACCCGCGGTAGGAAGAAGAACTGAAGGGTCGTCCCGTTCGAGAGGGGGAACTTGGCAAAGACGCTCGGAATGTGCACCGCCTCTCCGGCGACGGCCGTCGCGAAGGCTTGGACCTGGAATTCGTACTCCACGGTCATCGCGTCCCCGGCGCTGAGCGCAACCACCGGTATCTTGTTCGGTATGTAGAGCGCCGCAGGCGTCGGGCCACCGGCGGTGCCGCAGGTGTTCACCGCCGTTCGCACCTGGTGGGACGTGAGAGCGGCGCTCGGTGCGCTCGCCGGCCCGGCCGACAGCGACAGCGGAACGGCAATCATCAGGACCGACAGACCAAGCGCCATGACCCATCGTCGTGGGCCCGCGCCCGCGTATTTTCCGTAAATCGCCATGTACGCTGGACCGACCCCACGAAGGGTCGAGAATTAAAAGCTACCGATTGCTCGGGGTGAGTATCCGTAGGGATACGGGCGGATGCGCACCAGTCAAGGACCCCGCGCGGAGCGAGAACGATCCGCGCACGAGCGACGCGCTCCGAGAGAGCGCCCTAGCGTCGCCGCGGCATCGCCGCCGCGGCCCGCGCGCGGCGTGCGCGCTGCCGCCGGGTTCTTCGAGCGAGAGCGACCTCGCCGCTGACCATCGCCAGGAGGGCGATCGCGCCGATCAACAGGATCGTCGTCCGGCCCCCACCGAAAAGCGACGACCACGACGGAGCGCCTCCGTGGCCCCCACCGCCCGTCGGATTCGGTGACGTCGGCGAGGTGGGCGAACCGGGCGATGTAGGATTCGGTTGCGGCGGGGAGGAGCCGCCCGGCGGTAGGGTACCCGCGCTCGTCAGAAGGACTAGATTTGTCCGAGAAGCGGCGTGGACGCCGACCCCGTCCACGATGGTCACGCCAACGGCGTACGTTCCCGGTCCCGCGGTAGGCGTGCAGGTGATCGCGGCCGTTGGCGTGGCCGAACATCCGGAGGGGAGATCGCTCCAGGCGAGCGTGTAGGGCAACGTTCCCCCCTGCACGGACGCGGCGAAGGTGACGGGCGTTCCCGGTCCAACGGTGTTCGGCGTCACAACTACGGTCACGGCCGGGTCGGGGTTGACCAGTACCGCAACGGCGGCCGACCTCGAGGCGTTCCGGGCGTCGCTCACCGTGAAGGTGGCGTTGAACATGCCGGCGCTCCCGTAGACGTGGGTGCTATCGGCGGTGGCGGCCGCCTGCGCGTCCCCGAACGCCCAAGAGCCGCTCCAGGGAGGTACGCCACCGGTGTGGCCCCCCCTGAACTCGAGGGGGACGGCGACGTCGGTCCCCGCACCGACCGCGACCGCCGAAGCCCGCAGGGGGGTTACCATCCCCCAAGTGTCGGCGACCGGGATCCCGCCCGAAGTTCCGCCGAAAAGGACGGCAAACCCATCGTGGGCGTCGAAGAGGAAGCCGGCGTCGGCGCGGCCCGGCGGGGACGACGGAAACGCCTGCCGCGACCAGCCGCCGGACCCGAACGACCAACTGTCGGCCGGATATCCGCCATCGAATCCACCGAAGAGAGTGGCGTAGCCGTACGCCTCGTTGTACCCAAAGTTGGCACCCGTCCGCGCGGAGGGCGCGATGGACGTCCGCACGGCCGTCCAGGCCCCGCCTACGAATTCGAACGTATCGTTCGCCAGCCCCCCGCCGACGGTGCCCCCGAACAGGATCGCCCGCCCAAGTTCGGCGTCGAACGTCAGGCTCGCGTCCGAGCGGGGGGCCGGGGCGGTGGAGGGAGCGGCCTTCGACCAGGCTCCGGCATGGAACGTCCAGGTGTCGCCGAGCAGTTGACCGTTGAAGCCGCCGAAGAGGACCACGTAGCCGTCGGTCGCGTCGTACGTGGCGCTCGCAGCCGATCGTGGCGACGGAGCGGTCCCGAGAGCGAGCGGCGTCCACGCGCCGCCCGCGTACGTCCACGTGTCCCCGAGATAGTTCCCATCAAAGCCGCCGAAGTAGACCACGTAGCCGTCGGCCGCGTCGTAGGCCAGGGCGGCGCCTTCGCGGGCGGCCGGGGCGAGCGCCGGGCGATTCGCGCCCCAGGCACCGGCCGCGAATTGCCAGGAGACCGAACGGGCGGAAGTCGGATACCCGCTCACGAGCAACGTGTAGCCGTCGCGCGCGTCGTACGTCGCCGCACTGGCGATGGACGGTCCGGGCGAGTTCGCGGTCAGGAGCTCGTTCCAGGCCCCTTGGGTGAACTGCCAGGTGTCATCCATCCAGTACCCCGAGTAGCCCCCGAACAGCACGACGTACCCGTCCGCGGAGTCGTACGTGATGCCCGCCGCGAACCGCGCGGGCGGGGCCCGTCCGGCATGGGCGTACATCCAGATGCCGCCCTGGTACGTCCACGATGATTGAACGAAGTCCGCACTGTACCCCGCGTACATGACGACGTAGCCGTCCGCCGGGTCGAACTGGAGTGCGGGCTGTTGGAGGGCCGGGGGTCGATAGCTTCCGGAGCGGTCGGTCCACTTTCCCCCGGCGAACGTCCAGGTGTCGTTGAGGTAGCCGAGGCCCCCGACCCCACCGTAGAGGACCGTGTAAGCGTCGACCCCGTCGTAGGTGAGGCCCGCCCCCCAACGGGGCGATGGGGCGGTTCCACCCGTAATCGCGGTCCAGATACCGTTCTTGAACGACCAGCTGTCGCCGAGGTTCCCCGAGCTCCCGAGGCCTCCGAAGAGGAGGACGATCCCGTCCTTCGCGTCGTACGTCACGCTCGCATTCGTGCGGGCCGGAGGGGAGGCCGTCGGAGTGAGCAAGGTCCACTCGCCGCCGGAGTAGGTCCATGTGTCACCGAGGACGGCGGAACCATTCTGACCCCCGAAGAGAACGACATACCCGTCGGCGGGGTCGTAGACCATCGCGACTCCGGCTCGCGCCGGCGGGGCGACCGCGGGAAACATCTGAACCCAGTTGTCGCCGACGTACGACCAGGTATCGTGATAGAAGCCTCCGCCCCAGCCGGTGACACCGCCCCCGCCCCCACCGAAGAGGAGGACGTAGCCGTCCTTCGCGTCGTAGGTTAGGCCCGCATCGTCCCGCCCCGGGGGAGCGAACAGCGGCTGGATGACGGTCCATGATCCGCCGGAGAACTTCCAGGTGTCCGAGGAGTTGGCGGGATTGGCGCCCGAAAACAGGACGACGTAGCCGTCGACGGGGTCGTACGCCGCGGCGGCGAGTCCGCGCGCCGCCGGCGCGACCGGCGGCGTAAGCCGTGTCCAGATGCCGCCCAAGTACGTCCAGGTCGCTTCCGAATAGGCACCGGCAAACCCCCCGAACGCGACCGTGTACCCCTCGGCGGCGTCGTAGACGACCGAGATCCCGTTGCCCGACGGCGGCGACTCCAAGGTGGCGAGGAAGGTCCACTCGCCTCCGGCGAACTTCCACGTGTCTCGGAAGGCCGGCGCGGTGGCTCCGCCGTAGAGGAGCACGTACCCGTCCGAGGCGTCGTACGTCAGGCCCATCATGTCCCGGGGCGTCGGAGCTCGGTGCGGCGCGAGCAGCGTCCACGCTCCGCCGGCAAACTTCCACGTGTCGTTGAAGTAGAGTCCGGCGTTCTGACCCCCGAAGAGGACGAGGTACCCATCCCGGAGGTCGTACGTCATGCCCGCGTACCCTCGGGCCAGGGGGGCGACGATCGGAGTCAGTTGCGACCACGCGCCGTGCTTGAATTCCCACGTGTCCCCGAACGCAGTGTCGCAGGTTCCGAGGATCCCGGTCGAAAAGCAGCCGCCGAACAGCACCACCGCTCCGTCCGCCGCGTCGTAGGCGAGCGCCGCGCCGGCCCTCGCTGAAGGAGCCGCCGAACCGGCAACCGGGGTCCAGAGGCCCCCGACATAGGTCCAGGTATCCTGGAGGTAGCTTCCCGTGTGATATCGGGTGACCCCCCCGAAGACGACCATGTAGCCATCCGCGACGTCGAAGGCTGCTGTCGCACCGTAGCGGGGTGGAGGGTCCCGCAGCGTGAGGTTCGTCCACCCTTGACTTGCGTTGAGCGCGGTGCACTGGCCCGTGAGCGGGGATGTCAGAAAGCAGTGCGACGCGGAGCCCCGCGCCGGGCCCGCGCCATGCACGAGGGACGCCGAGGCCGCCGCGACGAGCCGGGCGGGAGCCGCAGCTGCGGCTCGGCCGGTCCCCGCCGACGCCAGGGTCCCAGGATGCATCGCGCCACCCGCCGGGAGGGTGGTCTCCGCGAGGAACAGCAGGAGGATTCCGAGTGCGATGGCTACGCGCACCGGTGTGTATCTATGCCTACAGCTCCGACAGGAGTTCAGCACATGTTGGAAAGCCCGTTTTCTGCTACTTAAGACTGACGTGATAATTTGTCAACACCTCTAATAGTTTTGCCCGAAACCCGGTCGCCGACCGGGCCGATGGGAAAACCGCCACGTCCCCCAAGCCGATTTTCCCACCGTTCCCGAAAGTGTTAACGGATTCGGCGGCGCTCAAATAGACGGGTCAAGTGCGCCGCGCTCTGGAGGCGTCGGCGCCGAAGCTAACCGAATGGCGACGCCGGATTCTCCGCCCCCGGGGCCTCCATCGGGCCTCCGGAACTTCCCCCATCGAGCTTTCCTGTGGCTCAACGAGCCCAGTCGGCGGACCCGCATCGAGCTCTCGTTCGCCGTCGCGGCGCTCTTCGTGGCCACGATCCTCGCCTACACCCGGGGCAATCTGCTCTATGGAGAGGATTACCCCGGAATCTATTCTCTCCAGGATTTCCTCCTCCGGCCGATACCCGACTTCCTGATCCCCGCGGTCTCGGTCGGCCTAACGTTCGGCAACATCTACGCGGGATTCTACCTGGCCCTCGGTATCGAGGCGTTCCTGGTGAGCTACGCCTGCCAGCTGTTCACGCGCGAACTGTTCTCTCCCGCGTTCTCGGAGCGAGAGCTCACGGTGATCCAGGGGTTGGCGGCGCTGTTCTACGTGATGAGCCCCGCCGCGGTCATCACGAGCTACAAGAGCCTCATCGGGATCGTCTTCCTCAGCGCCGCCGGATTCTTCCTCGTGATGGCGATGGTCGTCCGGCTCGTCCGACGGATCAGTCGGGGCTGGACGTTCCGGCCGTTCGACGCGGCGCTCCTCGGTCTCGGCCTCGGCCTCGCCCTTCCGGACTCGTTCCCGAACCAAGTGCGCCTGCTCGCAATCTCCGTGGGGGTCGTCGTCGCGATCCTGCTCCGGTACGGCTTGTTCCCGGCCAACGACGTACAGTGGTACGCGACGAAAAAAGCGGTCCGCAACCTCCTCCTCGTCGCCCTGCCGATCGCCGGGCTGCTCCTCGCCGACGCGCTGTACCTCCTCGCGACCCAGTGGGCGTCCGACCTGCGCGCGGTCCACCAGGTCTCGGCGGCGTACGTCCCGGTGTTCACGAACACAACCTACAACACCCTCCCGCTCGTCGTCCGGCTCCTCGGTAAGCACAGTTTCAACTCGCTGATCTACGCCTCCCTGTATCTCACGAACCCGATCGTCATCCTCGCCTCGTACCTCTGGCCCCTGCTGGCGGTCGTCGTTCCCACGGCGTACGCCTACTACAGCCGCCTCCGCATGCGCCGATGGATCTACGCGACCGAGGGGGTCATCGTACTGTGCATTATCTGGGATACCGGGACCAACCCGCCGCTCGGTCCGCTCACCGGCGTCGTGGTGAACGCCCTCCCGTTCGGCGCCACCCTGCTCCCGACGTACTACCTCTCCCTGCTCGTCCTCTCGAAGCTGTACCCGGTCATGATCGCCTTCTCGATCCTGGTCGTCGGTCGGGCCGTAGGTCGGTGGTACACCCGTCGCCATGCGGCCGGATCCGAGGGGGCTCAGGCTCCCAGCCCGAAGGTCCCGGGCCGCTCTGCGCGGGTATGGCGCAGCACCGTCGGTACGTTCTCTCTGCCCGGGACGCTGGTGGTCGCCGGCGTGTCCATACTGGTGCTCGTCGCCGCCCTCCCGATCTTCGCCGGCACGGTCGAGGGCGGTGGGGTTCGCAAAGGGTTCGCGATCCCGGACGACTACTTCGCCGTGCGAAATATCTTGCAGGCCCGCGACGGGAACGCTGTACTGGTGCCCGCGATCTCCCTCTACTTCACGACGATCTGGGGCTTCCAAGGCGCCAATTCCTTCTACATCAATTTCAACTACCCCTCCCAGGTCGTCGTCCCGGGGTTCTGGGGCCCGTACGCGTACTTCCTCAACCAAACCCAGAACGCCTACAACAACGCGACGACCCTGGTCGCCCCCGGGGGAAACTCCACGCCGGTGACACCGTCCGTCGCGCCGAAATCGTTCGCCAACGCCCGAGGGGTCGAGACCGAGCTCTACCGCCTTCCCCAACGGGTGAACATGACCGGGATCGAATGGATGGCGCTGCAGTTCCCGAACGCGCCGTCGGCGGCGGTCCAGTCGCTGGTGGCCTCCGGCGGTTTGCAGATCGGCGTCGAAAGCAACGACACCGGGACGATCGGGTGGTACACGGCCGGCGCGGGGTCGAATTCCTTCATCAACTATTCTGGCGGCGTAGGGGTCACGATCGACCTGATCGTCGGAAGTCCGACCAGCAGCATCCATTACGACACGGGCAACATCACGGAGATCCTGATCCAGGAGCAGGGCGTTCCGGAATCCGGATTCGTCGAGTTCGGTCACGTGACGATCGGGAGCGTCCTCACCGGTACGCTCAGTCCGACCTGGCTCGCCGAGATGCAGGCGCTCGGGGTCGGGTACGTCCTCGAGGACCACTCAATTCGGAAAGGGGCCGTCCAAAGCTACCACTTCGTCACGTTCTCGATCAATACGCTCCTTTCGAGCGGCCACCTCAACACGGTGTTCAACGATAGCTCCCTCTACCTGTACCAAATCCAATAGCGGGAGCGCCGGCGGGAGGCTCGCCCGCGGCGAACACGACCTCGACGGCGATCGTCCGAAAACGGTCCACCGGCGACCCGCGGTCCACTAGGCCCGGATCAGCGCGACGAACGACTTGATGAAGTCATGGATGCCGCTCGCCTCGTCCGAGGCCGCCGCGAGCGCGCTAAAGAGCGGGTCGACGGCGATCACATAGTCCCGGAGCGCCTCGGCCTTTTTCCGGGGGGTGGCGGTCGACCTCCGCACATTGTACCAGTGCTCGCGGTGGATCGAGACGGCGAGCATCTTGGCCTGCAGCATCGCGCGCGTGAGCCCAGCGTCGTGGAGCGCACCCCGCGCCCCGGCTCCTTCGTCGACCAGCCCCTGGGCCAGCGCGCGAAGTCGAGGGCGGATCTCCCCCCAGGCACCGGGAAGGTACGGGGGGGCTTGCGGGTAGAACAGCGCGTGCTGCTCCTTGAGGTTCGTCACGACCCAATCGAGGTCGGAGCGGAAGAATTCGAGGAACTCGAGGATCCGCCGGATGTCCTTGATGACGCTGGCCTCTCCGGCGGAACTTGGAGTGAAGGCCATCGAACGTCCAACGCCCGACGAGACGAGCAGGCTCGTCTATGTAAGTCTTGACCAGTCCGGGCCCTCGAAAATCGGGCGCCGGTCGAGGTGGCGCGCGGAAGCGCGGGGGCCGGAGAGTACCGCGGTCGATCGGCTCTGAGGGTCCGAGTGCGGGCCCTACAGCAACGGCGTCGCGACCGTCCCATCGACCTGGACGATCGAGGTGGGAGCCCCCGCCGCGCTACAGGCGCACGTGAATACGTACGGTGCTCCGTCGGACACGAACGAGAACGAGCCGGAGCTCGCCGTGCTCTGGTAGACCACCAGCGAGGGGGACGAAACGCCGTTCTCGCCCGAGATGTTGTCGTACTCGTTGGTGAGCGTCAGCGCCGCCGGCTGATTGGTGGAGGTCTGCCAGTGGAACGTCACCTGAGCGTTCGTCCGGAACTGCTCGGTCGACTTCGTTGCGACGGTCGTCGAGAAGTGAGCCGGCACGGTGATGACGGAGAGCGCCAGCACGATCGTGAAGGCCGCCACCGTGCCGATCACGAGGATGCCCTCGAGCCGCGGCCGCACCGCGGACGGAAGCCGATTCCGTTTGCGGGGGGCGGGGTCGCTGGTCTCCATCTCGTTACCCGGGTTTTAGACCACGTCATGGTAGAAGTAGGTTGCTCCAACCGTCTTGGGGAGCGGTAGGCGCCGGATTGGCCCGTTCATGCCACCGTTCCGCTGATTCCCGGCCGCGGCGGAGCGCACCCGGTCCGACCACCGGGAGGCGGCGTTCTATCCGCCGACTCGTATCGCCGGAGAAGGACAATCCTCAAGTTCCGCGGGCCTACCGGGCCATGATGGGCGGGCTGGTGCGCCGCGCGCCTGCGTCCCGGTTGCAATGAGGGGTGATGCTGAACCCGAGCCGGCATTTCCGGAAATCTCCCGCTCGAACGTCCGACGACGAACCCTCGCCGACGCCGCGCCCGGAGCGGGCGCGGCCCCGGGGCCGCCGCCGTCCGTTCGCCTGCGACGCGAGCTCCGGGAATTCTGGCAGGAGCTCGCGCACCGCCCCTCGTGGCAATTCGCGTTGGTCCTCGTCGGAGTCGTGGTCTCGACGGTTGTTCTGAGCTACGTCCAGTACCTCGGCTACCAGGCGTTCCAGTCGGTCCCCGATGATCTCGGCACGTACAACCAGGCGTTCTACACGACCGTTCACAGTGGAAAATTCTTCTACTACACGACCAACCTCCCGGGCGGCAGTACAGGCAACCTGTTCGGCACCCACTTCGTCCCGTTCTTCTTCGTCCTGGTCCCGTTCTACGCTCTCGCCTCCGGGCCGTTGACCCTGGTCGTCCTGAAGAACCTCGGATTGGCCGCCGGGGCGATCCCGCTGTACGCCCTCGCCAAGTTCCGACTTCAGTCCCGGACCTGGGCCGTGGCGTGCGCCGGGGCATACCTCCTGACGCCGCTCATCACGAGCCTCGACTGGAACGGATTCGACCCCGAGGTGTTCTTACCGGTCACCGTGTTGACCGCCATGTACTTCCTGGCTCGCCAACAGACGGTCCTCTTCGTCGGCGCGTGGCTAGCGGCGCTCAGCGTCATCGAAGCGATCGCGCCGCTACTCATCGCCTTTGCGATCTTTGCACTGCTCATCGATTGGTGGGTCCATCGTGCCGAGCCGGTGTTACCGCTGCGTGGGGAACGACGGCTTCTGATCCTTGGACTCGTCGTGGCCGTACTTTGGCTGGGCCTGACGTTCGTGGTCATCTCGCATATCAGCCCGACCGGGGGTACCTACGGACCCGGGTACGCCGGCCGGTACTCGGACCTGGGAGCGCGCTCCATTCCTGATGTGATCCCGCAAGCGATCCTCCACCCGGACCGGGCCTGGACGGCGCTCCACTTCCAGGGGGGGACCAAGGTTGGATACTTCGTGCTCGCGCTCGCCTGCCTCGGATTCTTCCCCCTGTTGGGCGAGATCCGGTCACTGCTGACGGCCGGTGTTTGGGCGTTCTTCGCCTTCCTGAGTAACTCGCCGGGATTCTACTCCCTCGGCACGCAGTACCCGGGCTACCTCGTGCCGTTCCTGTTCGTGGGACTGGTCGGCGGACTGGCCACGGTCCGCCGTTGGTCGCAACATTATCTCGCCGCGCGCGAAGCACGAGAGGCGGCCTCCGACCCTCCCCTATCGGCGCGCTCGGTGCGCTTGCGCCGTCGAGGGCTGGCGTCCGCTCCGCTGGGCGTCCTCGTCGTAGCGGTGCTCGCGACGGTCGCGGTCGCGAGCCCGTTGCTCCCGCAACCCGCCGCAGCCACCCCGTACAACTCCTTCGGTATCGCCGCCCCGTCCTCCCATCAGACGGCGGTCGAGTCGTTGCTTCGCTTGATCCCGCCGACCGCGGCCGTGTTCACGACGATCCACTTGTTTCCTCAGGTCTCGAGCCGCCCGAACGCCTACGTCCTGTCGGACGGCATCGCCTTCTCCGGGCACTCGACGTACTGGGGGTGGATGCAGCAGTACATCAACAGCTCGGATTTCGTCCTCGTCGACTACGTCATCGACCCGGACGATTCCGTCTTCATTCAGTACTTCGGCAACCTCTCCCAGTTCGGGGTCGTGGGGGGCGCCGACGGTGCCGTCCTGTACGAGCGAGGGTGGCACGGGGCTCCGATGGTCTGGGCCCCGACGCTCTCCACCTTCGCCGGCGGCGACCTCACCCTCACGAACGCGGTGCGCTCGGGGCGCTGGGCGACCTCGTACGGTGCGACCCTCTACCACGCCGCGGACCACCGCCCGGGTGTCGTGATCTGGAATGGCCCGCGTCAATCGGCTCTGCCGCCGGGCACCTACCACCTGTCGTTCTGGTTCCGGCTCCTGGCCCCGACCGGAGGAAATCTCCTTCGCCTCCAATTGACCGAAATGCCGCTCAAGGTCACGCCGTTCGTCTTCGAGGCGAACTCGGTCAATCACCGGTATCATTTCGACGTCAGCACGAACGCGCTCCCGCCGATCAATCTCGACCGCACCAACGTCACGGCCCCGGGCCCCGGGGCCCGCTGGTTCGACGCGAACGTGACGGTGACGTTCAACTACACGAAGCCCGGGAGCTTCAACGAGGCCGGGATCGAAATCGCGGGGGACGTGTCGTTGTATCTGATCACGATGACCTTGGCGCAACTCCCGCCCTCCGGCTAACCGGCGCGCCATCAGCGCGCTCGCGCCCATGGCTCTGGGGCGCTCCGACGCGTCGACCCGCCTTCCGATCTCGCCGGGACTAGGCCGACGCTGCGGGGGGGCGTACGTTAGTAGCTCCGGCCGGGCATCCGCGATGGAGAAGCCATGGGCCAACGCGTGCTCGTATTCGGAGCCGACTCGATGGTCGGCAGCCATTTCGTAGCGACCGCCCCCGACGATTGGGAGATCAACACGGCCGGTCGAAGGGACCCTCGAACGCTCGGTCTTAAGGTCGCGTCGTTCGAGCCGCTCGATCTCTCGGACCGTGCCGCGGTGTCCAGTTCCCTCGATCGAAGCTCGGCCGAGCTCTGGATCAACTTCGCGGGGCGGACGGATGTCGACGGTTGCGAGGCCGAGCGCCGTCCGGCCGGCACTTCTCCGGCCGCGCTCGACGTCTCGGGGTCGGCGTGGAACGTCAACGCGCTCTTTCCCGGTTGGGCCGCCGCCCGGGCGGCGAGCTCCGGCCGATTCCTACTCCACATCTCCACGGACTACGTGTTCGACGGAACGCGCGGACCGTACGCCGAGCAGGACCAGCCGAGCGGGCTTACGCCCCTGGTCTCATGGTATGGCTACACCAAGGGCGTCGGAGAGACCGATGCGGTGGGTTACGGCTCGAAGGTCGCCGTGATCCGCATCGCCCATCCGTACCGTTCGGTGTTCCCGACCAAGGTCGATTTCGCCCGGTCGATCCTCCAGAAGTACGCCGCCGACGCCCTGCCGGCGTTCTACGCGGACCAGACGATCACGCCCACCTGGATCCCGGACGTGACGGAGACGATCCAGGCGGTGCTCCGCCACAACCGCAGTGGCGTCTTCCACGTCGCCTCCCCGGAACCGACGACGCCGTACGGGTTCGCGAAGGAGATCGTCGCGGCCGCAGGCCTGGACGCCACCCGCGTGAAGCCCGGCGCGTTCGACGACGGTGCGAAGGTGCCGAACCGCGCGCCCCGCCCTCATTGGGGGGGCTTGGAAGTGAGTGAGGTGGACCGGCTCCACGTGCACCCGCTCTCGTTCCGCGACGGGATTCGGACGCTCGCCGAGGAGCTGGCCCGAGGCACCGGGGCCGCGCTTCCCCGGGGCTGACCCGGGTCGCGCGGTCGGTCGTTCCACGACCGAGCGGCGAGCCGCCTAGTGGAGGGTAATCTCGGCGAGCATCTCCAGTCCGATGCGAATCGCCCGCGACCGGCCGTATCCGGCCCCTTTCGATTGGCCGACCCGGGGTCGGAACTGGATCGGCACTTCGATCAGCGAGGCCCGTAGCCGGAGGGCAGCGAGGATCATGTGCGGGGAGAAGTACATCCCGCCGACCGTGAGCTTGCCCATCAGCTGGGTCAGGAACGGCCGTCGCATCGCCCGGAAGGTGCACCCGACATCGGTGAGCTGCACGCGGCCGAGGAACGTCCAGTCCCAGTAGCGAAGCCGGATCAGCAGCGCGAGGAACTGGTTGCCCCACGACATGAACCAGTCCATCTGCGAGCCGCGACGGGTCAGGGCCCGGTTCGCCCGCGAGCCGAGCACCATCTCGCAGTTCACGAGATACGGAAGCATCTTGCGAAGGTCCTCCCCGAAGAACGTCATGTCCCCCTCGGCGAGCACGATGATGTTGGCGTCCGTCGAGTCCAACGCATATTGCATCCCGCGCAGGCAGGCGTAGCCGTACCCTTGGCGCGATTCCTCGACGACGATGGCCCCCCGCGATCGTGCGACCTCCGCGGTTCGGTCGCGGCAGTTGTTGTCCACCACGATCACCT
>JAKIWS010000032.1 GCA_022749895.1 Thermoplasmata archaeon | reverse complement strand
TGGCAGCCAAAGTGGGCGGTCGTGGCAGCCCTGGCCCTGGCGGGAATCTTCGCGACGGCGGTCGCTCCCGCCGGCGGCGTCGCCCCCGCTGAGTCGGGCCGGCCTCCGCCCGCGTCGGCCACAGCCGATTGCGCGAAACCCTCCTCGATCTTGATGCCCCTGGCGGGCCCGTCGGGATCGCTTTCCTCCGGGTCTACTCTCTCCTTCACCTATGAGTTCGAGATCGTACACTACGTCGCGGTGGACGCTACCCTGGCAGTCTACCTCCCACGCTTGTTCGCGTCCTTCCCCCTGACCAACGGGAGCGTGCTTATGCTGTCGGTGGCCCCGCAGCGATTGACCGTCGGCAACGGCAGCTGGACGAGCGCCGCCGTCGGCACGGCGACCCGTGCGTTCGGAGGCACGACGAACTTCGCCCCGGCCGCGACCGCGCAGCTCTCGAGCCAGCTCCTCGCAGTCATGGCCACCACCACCCAGTATGAGGGACTGAATCTCTCCTTCCGTTGGCACTGGGCGACCACGACGCCGAGCGGGAGCACCGTCAGCCCGTGGGCCATCAACACCGTGGATCAGGGTTGCCCGAGCGACTTCTGGCCGGCCCCGTATGTGGACCTGGTCCGCGACTGGGGCCTCCAGGGACCGGCCGGGAGCAACTTCACGGCCGCGCTCACCGGATTCACCTCGCACCAGTACTTCTTCCTCGAGCTCGAGACGCCCACCGGGACGGTGGTATTCTCGCAGGGTGAAACGACGCCGACCGGCAACGCAACGCCCCACAATGTGTCCATCGCGTTCGATTGCTGGTGCGGACACCTCGCGACGGGACCCTACCTGGTCCACCTCCACAATCTGATGGGCTCCCTTCTGTACAGTGAGTCGGTCACCGTGACGGCGCGCGACGGGATGGTCGCGTCGGCGTCGGGCGAGCCGAACTCCGGACCGGCGCCGCTGACGGTTTCCTTCAATTCAACGGTGACATCCGGAGCGCCCCCGTACACGTACGCCTGGGTGTTCGGCGATGGAGGGACGAGCACGTTGCCGGACCCGTCCCATATGTACGCCACCGGCGGGAGCTATGTCGCGGTGCTCACGGCGACCGACTCCGTCGGCAGATCCGCGTCGTCCCGTACGAGCATCTCCGTCGGGACCCCCGGTTCGGGACTCACGCTCCAGGCGTCCACCAACGTCTCGAACGGGCCGGCGCCCCTCTGGGTCCGGTGCTCCGGCTCCGCCGCGGGGGGGACGACGCCGTATGTCTACGCGTGGACCTTCGGGGACGGCGCTCGCGGCGGCGGGGCCGTCGCGAGCCACCTGTACGTCCGCCCAGGGAACTTCACGATCTTTCTCACCGCCCGCGACGCCGCCGGAGCGACCGCGAGCTCGACGCTGACGATCGCGGTCACCTCCGAGCTCCAGGTTCGGCTCACCTCCACGCCCCCCTCCCCTCACCCCGGGGATCGCGTCTCGATCGCGGCGAATGTTGCGGGGAACGTCTCCATCGCCGGATACCGCTGGACCATCAACCAGCACTTCGTGAACGGCAGCGGGGCGACGCTTGACCTCGGGGCCGTCGCCGCGGGGACCTACCGGATTGACGTCATCGTCCGGGATCGTTCCGGCGTCGAAGGCAACGGAACGTTGGTCCTCAGCGTCGCCAACGCCTCCGCCTCGGGGTCGCCGACATCGTTCGCCCTCCTCGGTGCGATGCCGCCTTGGGCCTGGGTCCTGGTCGGGGCAGGGGTGGGGGCGGCGGGCCTCGGTGTGACGGTCGCTCGGTCGGGACGTCGACCCCCGCGTCGACGATCGAAGTCGGGACGGGCCGCCGGACCGCACGCCTCGGAGCCGTAGGCGAGGTCGCAACGCCGCGAGGCGCCGGCGAAGAAGGCGTCGAGACGGGCTCGGGTACCGGCTCGCCGTGAGCCCGCGCGAGGTTGACTCAAGACCTCCCACGATTCGGTGCCGACCGGACCGCCCGTTCGGCGGCACGGGAGAGACTCTCGAGTTCGGAGGGCCCCTCCACCCGCGGCCCCTAGTGCTCAGTCAACCTCAGCCCGCGCGGACTCTCTTCACCGCACCCGTACCTGCTTGAACACTACGATCGCCCCGCCCTCGTTGTGGATGTGAACGATGTAACTTCCCGATGGCAAGGCCGTGCCGTTCGCATAGTCGAGGGGGATCGACGCGTTGAACGTGGTCAGGCCCGCCGCCGTGGTTCGGCACACTGAATTCAGCTCATGGCCGGTCCCCGACTCGGTGAGGATCCGGAAGAAGGTAGAGGAGACGTTACCGGAGAGGTTCGCGGTGAACGTCGACCCGCCGGCCGCCCCGGTGAGCGGGGTCGTAGAGACTACGCCGACGTACGGGGCTGGGAAGAACCGGGTCGGTTGCTGGCTCGACGTCGAAGCGTTGACGGCGCCGCTCCACGGACTCTTCGTGGTCCCCCCGGTCGCGTTGGTCGTCGCCCACATCCACCGGAACTGGACCTGGTACCCCCCGTAGGTCGTGTTCGCCATCACGGCGAGCCACGCCGTGGAGAGCGTCGCGTTACCGTGGGGGAAGCCCACGGCCGACGAGATCTTGGTCGACGCCGTCACGGATTTCGACCAGCCGGTTCCGGTGATTGGGAGCCAGGCGGGGTGGAGGTAGATCTGGACCCGCCCTCCGGTCGTCGTCGGGAACGACGCTTGGACAGATGGGACGAAGAGCGATGCGCGGTTGCCCGGTGGGGCAGTCAGAAGCTGGGCCTGATAGCTCGCCCGGACCGAGCTCCCGGCCGCCAGGCTCGCGCGCGGGCCGGCGGTGGGGATGAGCAGGGAGTCCGGAGAACGAATCCCGCTGGGCGCGCACCCGCTCGCCGTCGCACTAGCCCCTGGCGGCGCGACGGAATGCCGGCTCGAGGCCGTGGGCACGACGCTGAGGCCGCTCATCACGCCCAGGACCAGGCCGACCAAGAGGGCAATCCAAGCGGAGGCCGAACCGGTTCGCTCCGTTCGAATCCGCCGGTGGATTCGCTTCATGGGGACAATCTCCTCAGGCTAGCGCTGGATGCGGCCCGGGCCCTCCGTGTTGAAACTCTCCGACGACCCGCTTAATCGTGGTCGTAACCAACCGACCCCCCACTTCCCTCGCGGTTCGGTCGTTGGATTCGGTTCGGGCCGCGGGGGGACCTACGGAGATCCTTTCGGTGGTAAAGCGGCGAGTCACTGAGGCTCGACCCTCAACTCCGCGCGAGTGTCCCCGGCCATCGTCGTACGGTCCGCCCTTCAGCTCGGCTCCCCCACCATCGAACCCAGGGCGCAATGCCCGGGGCCCGGCGAACGCGGTCCGCCACCGAACGCGTAGAACGGGCCGGGGTCAGGTTCGCGACCAACGTCCACCGCAGCCGCCCTGAACGGCGAACGACCGTGAAGCAGCGCTAGGTAGGTGAATCGTATGGGGAGGTCGGAGGTCGAACTCGGCGAAACCGCCGCCATCGGGCGGCGAGGCTGATGACGACCGCTCCGACGAGCGCGACCAGCAGGATAGGCGCGAGACCCGAAGGGGCCGAAGCGGTGCCCGTCGCCGACGGCAGCGAGACGTCATGCACCGAGGCACCCCCGTCCACAACGACCGTCGTCCGCGCGACCGTCGTCCCTCCGACGATGACGGCGAGGGAATAGGTCCCATTCGGGACGTTCAATACGAAACGCCCGTCCGGGGCGGTGATCGTCGAACTATTGAGTGGGGTGAGTGAGATCACCGCGCCTCCGACGGGGCTCCCATTCGCGAATCGAACCGTTCCCGAGAGTGGGAAGGTGAACGGGACCAGCGTGAGGATCCGAGAGAGCGGTCGACCGACCACGATGATCGGCACGGGGGTCGAATACCAACCGGCCGATCGCGCGTCCAGGAGATACGACCCGTTCGAGCTCCACCACGCGAAGCTTCCGTTCCGGTCCGTCACCCCCACCCTCGAGGAGTTCAACCGGAGTTCCACCCCCGCCGGCGCGAGGCTACCGTTCCCGAACTGCACGTGTCCGGAGACGGCGTACACGGGCGCGACCCTCACGAGAAGGACGCGGACCGGGGTCGGAGACCCTCGGACCGAGAGCGGCTCGGTCCCGGTGCGATAGAGATTGGCGGCGAGCGTGAGGAAGTAGCTGCCGTTGGAGAGCGTGAGCCGGAACTCACCCATCGACCCGGTCACGTTCGACCTTTGGATCCCGACCGGGCCGATGGCGACTGAGACGAGGGCGCCGGCGACCGGTGCGCCGGTTGTGGCGTCGAGTGCGGTGCCCGTCTGGTTCCACAGGAAGGGTCGGAGCGAGAAGTTCTGCACCACGGTCGCTCCCGCGACGGTCACCGTCGCCCGCGCGACGGTGAAGCCGGACTGCCACGCCGTGAGGGCATAGCTACCGTTGGGGGCGGTCAGGGCGAAACCGCCGGAGGAGTTGGTCCACGTCGAGGCGCCGCCCACGAGATTGACCGAGGCCGCCGTGGCCGAGGAACCGTTGAATGCGTAGGTCACCGTACCGACGACCGGGTACTCCGGCGCGGTCGCCGCGACGAGGGCAAAATCCTGGACCGCCGACGCCCCCGACACCATGACCGTCGTGGATTGCGCCAGAAAGCCGGACGCGGTAGCGGTCACCAGATACGAACCGTTCGCCACCTCGAACGAGTAGTCGCCGGCTGCGTCGGTCAAACTCCACGCTCCCGTTCCTAGGGTTACGTTCGCGCCCACGAGCGGGCGGCCGTCCCCCGCCGAGCTCACAATCCCGTGCAGCGAGAAGTTCGTCGTCGGCGGCGTCGAGAAGTTGAACAGGCCCTTGAGCGGGGCGTACGCCGAGGAGTTGTCCGCGTGGCCGCAAGCACCCACGGGGAGCCCTAGCAACCATTCGGTCGTCGACAGAAGGCTGTAGTGCGTCGCATTGGTGGCAACGACCCTTCCGCCGCGGGTGTAGGGGGACACCGCGGTGAAGAACAGGTGGCCCCCGGTGAAACCGCAGCAACCGGAGCTCGACGTACCTTCGTCCCACGTCACGAACCAGACCGTGCTCGAGAACCAGGAGGCGTTGAGGAACGGCGAGATCCACCGGTCGAGCCACCGGTCGGCGTACGAGGTGCTGGTGTCGTGGCCGTCGTTCGTCATGTTCGGAGCGAAGAACGCGTAGGCCGGGATCCTCCCGGCCGTGACGTCCTGACTCCACGCGGTGAACGATTGATCGTGCGCTCGACACCGCGAAGTGTTGCCGTACACATCGGGGTAGTAGACGAACGGGTTGTGGTGGGCGATGTACGGATAGGCGTCGGAGCGGTCGCAGGAGGAGGGCATCGATTCAAAGAACCCGCTCCAGGTGAGGCCGGCCTTCTGAGCCAGGTCGCCGAGGTTCTCGGTCGCGTGCGACCGGACCGCGTCGCTGCCGCACTGCCAGGTCGCCCCGGAGGTTACCGCCAGGTAGTTCGGAGCGGAGGGGTGGCAGACCGAGTAGTAGTTCGACGCGCTCGCGTACTCCTGGGCGAGCTTCACCTCGAACGGCGCGTTCCTCGTGACCGAGGACAACTCCTCGTTCTCGAGGAAGATCGTGAACACATGGTGGATCGGGGTGGGGAAGCTGGTCGGCCGGATGGTCGCCGGAGGCGGGCCGGGAACGACGGGGATCCGGAGGGAATGCACCGCACCGGGACCCGCCCCGGTGCCGACGCTGATTCCGGTGGGGAGGAGCGCGACGATCGCCGCGAACAGGGCCAGCGCCCCGAGGGTCCGCGGACCAAGGGCCGGCGGACCGCGACGCGGCACTGCGGGCGTCCTGGAATACGTCGGCGCGCTCATGGTCCTTTCCGACACGCCGACGCCCCTCGCCCGTCGCGGCGGGATACATCGGCGCTGCGTCGGGCGCTGAACGGCGAGCGGGGCGGCGTTCATCGTGACGTGGCGCGAGGGCCTATTTCTAGCCGACCCCATCGACGTTACCGCCCGTGAACGAGCTACCCGAACGTCGCCCACGTTCCCCCCGCCCGCCGCGGCCGGTCGAAGCGGGCGCGGATCCGCGCCACGGCGTAGCCACCGGCGGCGGCCGGCCTCGTGCGATCCCTGTCGGCGATGGTTCGACGTAACGTCGGTCGGCGGCGATCCCGCCCGGGCGGGGTTCGATGGCGAGACTCCTTCGGTTCGAACTCAGGTCCCCGACTCGTCGGGTCGAAGTCGGGGCGGGGCGCTCGAGTTCGAGAAAATGCGGTGACGGCTCACCTTCCCCTGCTCGAATTCGAAGATGTGAATCTCCTCCGACTCCGTTACGCGTTCGTCCGGTCGAGCCGGGAAGGTTCGGCCGCACTCCATCGCCAAGCAGCGTCGCTCAGCCGCGTCGGACCACTCGACTGGGGGTACCTCGACGCTGAGGCGAAGTTCGAGCAGATCCTTCCCCTCTTCCGCCGACTGGAGGCCGAGGCCAAGCGGCGGATGGGGTCGAAAAGGCGAGGCCGACCGTCCTCAAGTACGGGTCGAACGAAATGAACCCGGATTGTCCCGTACGGCCGTCAAGGTCCCGACGAACAAACGTCGAGTCGACTGATAGGTCGGAGGGGCCGAGCAGAGGGGTCCGCTGTGAAAGACTCAAGTGGGCAAGGATTTGCCGATGGCGGGGCCCATAGCTTAGTTTGGCTGGAGCACCCGGCTGATAACCGGGAGGTCGTCGGTTCAAATCCGACTGGGCCCAGATACCCCCGGGAGTATCGCCAATCACCACGAATCTGGACCCGGAGGCGTTGAATTGAGTTTCCCCCGACCGCCGCGCCGAACACCTTTGCGTTGTCCCATGACTCGATTTCATCGAGCCTTGCGAGGTCAAGTGAATCCTCGCGACACCTACCATTAAGCATCCAAAGCCCTCCGGGCGAGTGCGATGTCGAAGCGTCCCCTCTCGCGAATCAGAAATCTACTCGTTGAGCGATGGACTAACGATGCGTCCCCCGCCTCGAGTCGGCTGCGCCCCGTGGGAACCGCGCTGAATTACCCTGCAATCCTCGCCGTGGTTTCTCTAGTCTTGTTTGGTGCGATCCTAAGTTCGGCACAGTTCGGCCCGCAGGTATCGTTCACCCGACCTCTGGTGGCCAATTCCCATGTTGACGTCCTTGCCTGTCCTTACCACTGCCCCAAAGGGAACATGGTAACATTCTACTGTCCGCACGGGACTATTTCTCTCGGGAGCACGCAGTACTGCAAAGATCAAACCAGCGCCGGCCCAGTCACATTCTGCTCCCAAAGCGGATCGTGCTCGTATACGGCGACCGAGACCATGGACTCGGGCATCAACTTCGGAAGTTGGGCAGCCGGAGGTTCCTCATCTGTCTCAAGCACATCGTCTACGAGCCCCACCTTCAAAATTACCGGGTCGACCACTACGATTCTCACGAGCTCGTTGACGCTCAATGACCTTTCCGTGACCTACTCTTGCCTGGGCGGCGTTATCGAAATTCCCTCGCCTGGTCACCCCATTCCCCCAACGATCCTGTGTACCCACCAGCAGGTCACCGCCGCGTCGAAAACCGGCTCGTCGAACATTGTGGCCTATGCCGATTCCTCCCACGTGTTCACGTCCTGGACCGCGACGGCGGGAGTAACCGTGTCATCTTCGACAAGCTCGGCAACCACCATGACGGTCTCTGGAGTCGGAACGCTTACCGCAAACATCGCAGACTGCAGCGCCTCTGTTGGCTCGGTGGCGGTGACCTCCGGAGCGACTGCGGGCACTGTGACAATCGCCTGGGTTTTCAGCGCCGCTGGCGGACAATCGGCCACGGCTACGGCTCTTACCTACTCCCAGGTGGGATCGACGAACTCCTGGACAATCAACGCTGCAACCAATCCTCAGTCGATTTCGGGGTTGCTCTCCCCCCAGGTCTACGCGTACACCCTCGCCGCGTCGTTTAGCTGTGCCGGCTCGGTCTGGAGTGCGAGTACGACCGGATCTTTCTGGACTTCGGCTGCTCCCTCGGCAGGAACGTGCGGTGAAGGGCCTATCACAATTTCTGCCCCTGTAATCGCTGTGTGGGCCACGAATGCCGCCGTATCGTGGACGGACTCTCCGTGGGCGAACGGGCCCATCCTCGATGTCTTCTCCTGGGGCCTCAGTACCTCATACTCCTACCCCTCGCTAGTCCCCGGGCCTACCCCTCGGCACGATATCCCGGCCTATCAGCTTCAGATGCTGCAACCTTCTACCACCTATTATTACAAAATAATGGCCTCCGCCGATGGGATCCACAACTGTTACTCGTCAGCGACGTACACGGGATCATTCACCACCTCCACAGCTTCGACGTCGACTCAGCCAACGTTCTACGGAACGGTGTACGACTCGAACCTGGCCACCGCGCCCTCCGGGATGGTGATCGAAATCGACTGTTGGATGACGAACGGTCTGGGAATGAAATCGGCGTACACGACGACCAGCTCTACCGGCTACTGGTCGGCGAGCAATACGGGGTTCCAGTGGGATCTCGGCTATTGCTCCTGGTATCAGGTTGCCGTGTACAACGGGGTTGATCCGTCGGGCGGGAGTTACCCGAACCCCACGCTTTGGGCCGGGCACTGGAATCTCACTGACAAGGTGTATTGGGGAGGAGAGGTCGACTTGGTCCTGCCCTCGAACTCTCAGGTATGGGTCCCACAGTTCCTCATGTTCACGAACTCTCCGTACGTTGCGTTCTCAGCCACGCAGACGACGGATGTTAGTACGACGACTTCCTGGAACGTCGCCGGGAACGGGATGACCGCCTCGAATACGGTGTCGGGGAGCCAGACAATCTCTTCGGGGAACGGCCACAACTTCGAAGTCCGAGAACAATTCTGGGCCTCAGGGACGTGGTTCTTTGATGCCACAGCGGGAAGAGTCGGGAGCCTCCTCTCGCTCACCTACATCCAACCCACCTCGAACAGCCCGAATCCCGACACGGTCACGCAGTTTGCCACGGATTCGGCGAGTCCGACCTCGGCACCGGCGTGCAACGGCGTCAATCCCTATTGCAGCAACGTGGCTGGCTGTTCGACTCCCTGCACGGTCCCTCCGACGTACCAAAAATCAGTCACGTTCTCGGGGAGTCTCGCGCTGTCTGTAGGACTCGACGTAACCCTGTCCGCGAGCATTGGTCCGTCCTGGGCCTCCGTGGGTGTCAGTGCGGACCTCTCGTTCACAGTCACATCGACCACGTCGAGCAGTGTCGGAGTGACCTACGCATTCGCCAACACCGACACGGCGGCCCACAATTTCGAGATCTGGATCGAGGGCAGCTCGACCGCCGGAAACGGGATCGTGATTCACTTCTGGCAGACTAGCTAGCTCTGGTGTGGCGGGACCTCTGACCGGCTGAACTGACAGGACATAGGACCGGCCCCGGGATGGGTCAGCTTGGTCAAGGGTGATGTCCGAGTTCGGCTGCAGGTCGTTCGCCCCTACCTCGAGCGAGGGACCCGGACGGCCGAAGTCTGCCGGGTCTTCGGGATCTCCGAGGCCACGCTACGCCGTTGGTGCAGAAACTATCGGGAGGAAGGCGTCGAGGGGCTCCGGTACAAGTCTCGCCGTCCTCACCTCAGCCCGAACCGGATCCACGGGAATATTGCCAACCGCATCCTCCAGCTTAGGCGACGGCACCCCTCCTGGGAGGCGATGCGAATCTACGCCGGTCCTCGCCAGCCGAGGCGTTCCGGTGAGCTGGCGGACCGCCCACCGCGTCGCCGCCGCCCACAGGAACGGGGTTCTGTTGCTTCGGGCAACCGTCACGCACATGAGGTGGACCAGGTCAGCACCGTTTCCCATGCGGAGATGGTTCGAGAAGACACGCTTCCGGCTCCTCGAGGGTCACGCCCGGTCTCGGAATCATAGCCGTTATCCTACCAAACCCACCCTATCCTCCCGGAAGCGTGCTCATAGACGCCTGATCAAGCAGCTGAACCGTCGCCAGGGACCCGCACCGGGAAAGCTGCTTGACCCTCGGCATTACGTGGATCCCCGCCAGAGTCGCCCCAATTTCGACCGGTCGAACGGCCGAAGTTTTCAGCAGCGAGCAGCGGCTGACGTGAGAGAATCGACAAAGCACTTGATCGAAACCTCCCACACACGCATCGAAGAATCGAAAAATGGCTGGGTTTACACCCATTTGACATGAATTCCGACTAGGCCCATCCACCGTCAGAGAGTCGCGGTTTCTCCGCGATTTGGTCCGGCCCGAATTGGCCCGAACTCGGGCAACCGACGCTCTGCGATCCCTGCGCCGCCAAGGCGCCCGGTTATCTCGACAACCGACCGGCAAGCTCTCCCTACCACTCAGCGTGCCAACACCTTCGGAGGGCCGGGTCCTCCCCCGGCCTTCCGCCCCTCATCCTCGGTAGCTGGAGCGTCCATGAAGCACCCCGGGGGCCGGCCGTGCACCGTTGAACTCGCCGAACTTCTCCGGGCAGCGGAGCCCCGGGGTTTCCATCATATCATACCGCGCACCGACGGAAGCCGGGTCCGCGCGCTCTACGCGGTCGACATCCTCCCTGACGTCGGTGCCTTCCGATCTGCGCGAGAACTGGTCCGGGTCAAGGCAAGGAATGCCCGGTGGTCCAAAGCGACCAAGGACGGCCGACGGACCCAGGAGGAACCGCACCCGGGCAAATTCGTTGGATACGAGCTCGGGGGGGAGAGGGCTCCGAGCGGAAGCCGACCGCCCGCGTCCGAACCCCGCATCCCGGAGGCCGGATGAACGGATCGGCCCCCCTGCGCCCCCGCGCCCTTGGCCCGAACATCCGCGGCCGCCGACTTCCACTGTCCTCGGGTCGCCCCGCCAGGCTGCTCGAACCGGGCGCGAATGCGGAGGCGATGCCGTCCAAGCTGCCAACAGCATGTTTAACGGCGGGTGGGCGTTCCGGTTCGACCCCGGCGCGGGACGGATGCCGAAGCTCGACCGTGGAACGTTCCGACTCGATTACGAGGAGTCCGGAGGCGGCGGAGAACGGATGGCCCTCGTGCATGGCTCCTGGGGAGACCGCCACCAGTGGGATCCGGCGGCCGCCAAGCTGGCCGCATCCTATCGGGTCATTTCGTACGACCGGCGCGGGCACGGTGCCAGCCCGATAGCCCGGGAGACGGTGTCGCTGGCCGAACAGGTCTCGGATCTTTCCGAGCTGATCTCCATGGTGGGCCGGGGGGCGCTCCATGTCGTGGCGACCGGGACCGGGGCGACGATCGCCCTCAGGCTCGCCCTCCTTCGCCCCGAGCAGGTGCTTAGCCTCAACCTCCACGAACCCACGCTCGCGGGCTTGCTCGAAGGCGACCCGACCGCCGTGAGGGCCTTCCAGACGTTGACCGAGCTCGATGCGAGCGTCGTGAGCCGACTTCGGGCCGGAGATCGGCTCGGGGCGGCCCAAGCCTTTGTCAACGGCGCCGCGGCCGAGCCCGGAGGCTGGGCGCAGCTCCCTCCGGCGTCCCAAGCGTCGTTCGTCCAGAACGCTCCGGCGACCCTTCGAGAGCTCGAGGACGCGGCGCTACGGCAGATGGAGCTCCTTCCGTTCGCCACGCACCGCGAACCGATCGTTCTCACGGGGGGATCCCGGAGCGCGCAGGGCTTTGCCGCGATCAACGAGCATGTAGCGACGGGATTCTATCATGCGCTGCGATATTCGTTCGAGGGCGCCGGCCACTTCCCGCACATCACTCACCCCGACCAGTTTGCGGTCGTCGCCGGCGAGTTCTGTCGATTCGCTTCCCAGCACGCGACCGGGTAGCCCGCGACGCGTCCCCCGGTACCGGCGGGTTCAATCCTACGCCGGCTCCGAGCCCGTGGGGACTCCCTGGGACCGGGTGCCGACCTCCCGGCGCAATGCCCCGCCTTCGCGGAACGCTCGACGCATTCCGATGACCGGAGACGCTACTCGAGTGATGTGAGCCGTAATGGCCCGCGGGTGACTTGCTAGGTCGAATGGTAGTCGCGCCGGACATCGTACTTCAACCGCCGGGAGGGTCCGATGATCCTCGCACCGGCGAGCTCGCCTCGGCGCTTCAACGTCTCAGCGGGGGAGGGGGGACCGTGCATCTGACCAAAGGCACGTACTTCGCGAAAGGGCCCGCGGTGATTCCGAGCAACACCACCGTTGACTTCCAGGACGTGACGGTTCGGATAGGGTATGCGGGGTTGTTCCTGAAAACTCTCCCTGGCACGCACGGCGTCCGCTTGATCGGTAACCTCGCGTTCGTCGGGAATCGCGGGGATTTCGGTGGCATCAGCTTCTACGGTACGTCGGACCTCTCGATCGAGACCCGGGTCGACGTCTCGGGCATCGCACCTAACAAACAGTTCCTGCTGTTCGACCGGTGTCAGAATGGGAAGGTTCTGGGAGGGATGCGGAGCTCGGACAGTCGGCTGGTCCTTGCGACGGACTCCTCGTCCCTCGAAGTGGGCGGGGTCCACGCCGGACCGTACCGGCTCGATCCCGGGGATAGCATCGTCCGTGTGATCTGCACGGGAGCCCACGGACCGACGAGCGGGATCTACCTGCACGACATCGACATCGACGGCGGCAACGTCTTGGCCACGACGTCTCCCGTCTACGTGGCATCCGCCAAGGGTCAGCCTCCCATCCACGACGTCACCGTGGCGCGATGCCGGATCCGGAACACTCTCGCCCTGGTCGACGGGGTCGACGTGGGACGCTGCGTCGGGGTCACGGTCTCCGACATCTACGGGGAAGGGGTCAACGTGGCCCTTGCGGTGGTCGCCTCCTCCGCCACGGTGTCGAAGGTCGAGGGGAGACGTTGTCGAGCCCAGGCGTTCGAGTACGGGGATCCGAAGTATCAGACCGACGACATCTCCGGGCTCGAGGCCGACGGGATCGTGGCGCGCGACTGCGGCCTCGGCTGGGGCGGGGTCTTCTCCTCCGGCATCGGTATCTTTGCATCGCCCGGGACGTCGACCAGCAACGTGCGGCTCCGGAACGTCGACGCGATGGACACCGACGGCAAGTCCCAGCGGTTCGGGCTCGGGGTGGGCGAGGGGGTTCATGATGTCCGGGTTGAGGGGGGGCGATTGTACGGCTTTGCGGGCAGAGTCCGCAGCTTGGTTCCCGATTCCGAACTTACGCTCGTCGGCGTCGCGTAGCGAGCGTGGGCCCAAGTCCGGACAACCGCCGATCGAAGGTCCGAACCGGCCCCTCGCCGTCGAATCGGGCGAGGCGATTGGGAATCGCTACAAGTAGCCCCCCGACCGTGGCCGCGGCGTGGCGGGTGATGACCTCGCCGGGAGTCCCACCGGACCGTGGATGCCCCATAGGCCCGGTCAAGAATCGCGCGGCGAAGATCTGAGCCGCATCATCGCCCTGACCGACGGCGTCTTTGCGTTCGCGCTAACGCTCCTGGCGCTGTCCCTCGTGGTCCCCGATCTCACGACGGTCGGGCTCACCCCATCTCAGGTTTCGGGGCATCTCGGGTACGCCCTCTGGAAGGAGTACCCGACGTTCACCGGGTATGTGTTCGTCTTCGTGATGATCGCGGTCTGGTGGGTGGGACACCACCGACTGTTCCGGTACATTGTCCGGTATGACGACGTGCTGATCGTGCTGAATCTGGTCTTGCTGCTCGAGATCGCTGTCATGCCGTTCGTGCTTCGGATCTACGCGTCGTTCTCGGACACCCAGGTCGCGGTCATCCTCTTCGCTCTGATCCAGATCGCGACCGGCCTAACCGTCTCGCTGCTCTGGCTCTACGCCAGTTGGCGTCACCGACTGATCGCTCGCGACGTACCCGAAGCGACCGTTCGCTACTTTCGTCAGCGATTTCTGCTGACTCCCATAGTCTTCGCGATTTCGATCGGCGTTTCGTTCGTGAGCGTCCTCGCTGCCGAGCTGGTATGGGTCGGGGCCATCGGGACGCAGTGGCTCACCCGCTACTCGTACAGCGTGCTGGCCCGGAAATCCGTCCCGCATCCTCCGAGGTGAGGTAGTTCGTGGTCGGCACGGTTCGCGCACCCTTCGACCGAGCGGACCGACCGACCGAGCGGACGGACCGACCGAGCGGGGCAGATCGAGGCCGGCCCCCTGGCCGGGGTCCCCTCGGCAGTGAGGCGGTCCCGAGCGTCGGAGCGGGCCTGAGGTTTAAGTACTCGCGCCAAGTGGCAATTCACGAAGATCCGAGACCCCAACGTTCACCCGGGCGGGGTTCGCCCCTTTCCCCGGGCACGCGGAGGCAGCGGGAATGGGAGAAACCCGATTCCAGGAGACGCGAGGGTCGCCGGCTCTGGCAGTGCTCGGGGCGATTCGAAGAAACGGGAGATCTGGGTAGAGGTATAACACATGGAGAAGAGGCACTTTGCAGCCGCGTTGGTCTTGGTGTTCACGTCGGTCATTCTACTGATGGCTCCCGCGCCTTTTGGCGCGTCGATTCACGCTTCGGCCACTCCCTCCGCACCCCATACGGGTCCCGCGATGGGTGCGAGTCCCGGCGTCGGAGCCTTGGCCGCCACGACCCCGCTGGTCACCATTCCGCGAACGGTGCTGATCGAGACGTTCACGGGCGTCTGGTGCCATTTCTGTCCGGAGGAGACGCAAGCCCTGCACTACATCGACTTGAGCACCCCACGGACCGCGGTCGTCATCGCCGAGTTGCACGTCTGCGCCTTCCCTCCCGGCTCGGGGCCGTGCCTCGAGAACTACGTGCCACCGGACAAGACGTCCGACACTCGGGGACTCTTCTACAACGTGTGCGGGTATCCGCACGTCTTCTTCGACGGCGACCACTCGATTTGCGGGGCGGTCGGTACGGTGGCCCAGACGCAGACCAAGTACTATCAGTACATCGCGAACGCCTCCCGCTTCCCCGGCAACGTTTCGATCTCGGAGAGCGCGACGGTGGTATCGGGCAACGTGACCCTGCACGCGACGGTGAATTCCGCGATCACCGGAACCTACAATGCGGTCTCCTACCTCATGGAGCGCATCGACAAGCAGAACCAGAGCAACGGCTACGGCCCCCACGACGTCGATTCGGTGGTCCGGGCGACCTTGCTGAACCACCCGGTGAGCCTGGTCGCGGGTTCGGCCACGCAGCTCTCCGCCCAGGGGGCCCTCCTGTCGACGTGGAATACCCTGAACCTGAGCGTGATCACGTTCATCCAGGAGAACTCGACCAAGATCGTTGAGAACGCGAACACGGCCCTCGTAACGACGCTGTCGACCGCGATGACGGCGAACCAGACGACGCTCTTCTCGGGAGGCAACGCCAAGCTCAGCCTGCAGGTCGGCAACACGAGCACCGGCGCACCGCTGGCCGGTGCCGCCGTGACGCTGGCATCGAACGCCGGCGGCACGTTCACGCCGGCGAGCGGCGTTACTGCCGCCGATGGGAGCTTCGTCTCCGTGTTCCAGGCGCCGACGGTCCTTACGACGACGACGATCACGGTCACCGCGACGGTGGCCGCCGCGGGCTACACCCCTGGGTCGGCGCTCAGCACGCTCGTCGTGAACCCCATCATCGTGCCCCTCGTGCCGACCGGCTTGACCCTCGTCCCCGGAAAGCTGCAGGTGACTCTGAATTGGACCCCACCGGCGTCCGGCGCTACGGGTCTCCTCTACCACGTCTACCGGTCGACGTGCCTCGTCGGGGTCTACTCGGAGATCGGCAATTCGAACTCCCCGGCGTACGTCGATTCCGGACTGACGGCTGGCCACTGCTACTGGTACAAGGTCAGCGCTGAGAATTCCGGCGGCTTTTCAGTGAACACGACCGTGATCTCGGCGACCGGGGTCACCGTGGTCACCCAGGGACTTCCCTCGAGCATCGGTTGGTGGATCGACATCGACACCGCGAACTTCAGCTCGCACACGAACGGCAGCCTCTCCCTGTACCTCCCGAGCGGTTCCTTCTCGTACGAGGTTGGCCCGCGTTCGTATGCGTTCCTCGCGACCGCGTCGGCCGGACCGCTGGTGGTCTCGCAAGTCCCGCTGACGATCGCCGCGACCTTCCTGCCGAGGTATGCGAGCCTGCACGCCGTGGTGACCCCGTCGACCGCCACCGTCACGCTGAACGGAGTCGCGGTCGCGCTCACCAGTGGCACGTTCGACTCGTCCCTGACCGCCGGGACCTACTACCTCAACGTCTCCGCGCCCGGTTACGTCGCCAACGCCTCGACCGTCTTCCTGACCCCGGGGAATCTGAGCGACGTCCAGGTCGCGCTCCAGCAGGTGCCCTCGACTCCGGGCTCGTCGTCGGTCTTCGGCGGGGCCCTTTCGGGGACCGATGCGATCGTGCTGGTCGTCGGGATCATCGCTGCGGCCGGGATTCTCGGTGCGGCAATCGTCGTCACCGCTCGGAGAAAGCGCGCCCAGCCGACCCGGAGGAGGGCGACTCCCCCGCCGTCGGAGCCGTCCTCAACCGAGGAAGACGAGGAGACGTGAGGCCGGGTGCGCTCCCGATTCGTCTGCCCCGTGACCTCCTCGCTCGAGGTTCCGGGCGGAGCCGCGGGAGGCTCGGTCGGGTCGACGCGCCCGCCGGCCATGCGTGATCGGTGGGGGTTCTGGGCCAGCTGGGCCGTCGTCGGCCTCCTCGCGCTAGGGCTGACCGGGTGGGCCGCGGCCGAGACCCCGCGAGGTTCGCCGAGCGTCGTGCTGGCGATCTACCAGACAAGCCACATCACGGTCCACGACAACTTCACGGTCTCGCTGAGAGTCGGGGACACTTCCGGGATCACGTTCATGTACTTCACGTTCTGCCAGCTCACGAGTTCGAAGTGCTACTCGCCGGTGATCATGAGCCCCCAGGGCTCGAACTGGTATGTCGGAACGACGAAGCCGATGACGAGCTACTCGGGGATGATCGACGGCGTCCGGGCCGGATACAACATTACGATCGTCTACAGCGACAACCATAACGTGACCGAACCAACCGTCCCGAACCCGTTCGCGAACCTGACCATTGCGACCTCGGTCACGGGCGAATTCATGTTCCAGATGACGGTGAGCCCTCTCGTCTTCGGGCTCCACGGCATCGTAGCGGACTCGACGACGGGCCGGGCCCTGGTTGGCGCTCACGTGGCGCTGACGCCGGGCACCAATACGACGACCACCGATGCGGCGGGGAGCTACTCGTTCGCCGGGCTGGTGAACGGTACGTACACGCTCTCGGTCTCGTTCCACGGTTATCGGAGCACCAACGCGACGGTGGCGATCTCCGGACACGATGCGACCCAGAATGTCGCGGTGGCGAACAGTACGGTACCGATCCATCCGGGTGGTTCCAAGTCGCCGTGGGGGGCCTGGGGTTCGCCCCTACCGTACCTCGGCGTGAGCCCGCTCGTGCTGCTACCCGTACTGGTCGGAATCTTGGCTGTCGGTGCTTTCGCGGTGTTTCGAGCCCGAAAGGGCGCGTCCGTGCGCCCGGGGAGTGATTCGTCTTCCCCCAGGGAGTCGGCGCCGCCTCCTTCACAGTGAGCCACCCCGATGACGCGGGTCACGACCGGGGCGCGGCCGACCGTGCGTTGCCGTCCTCTTTGGTCGAGAATCACGTGGGTGCCCCGGCGCGAGGTCGAACTCGGCCGGGTCCCGAGCCGCGGGAGCGAGACCAACGCCACTCCGAAACCCCACCACGGACTAGGGCGGAGCTGGAGCAGGGAGGGAGGCTGACGCGATGCGCGTCCGAACCCTTCTCCCGGTCCTATTCCTCGCGCTTTCCCTCGCGGTCGCGGCGCTCTACCTGCTCCCTTCGGCGAGGGCGAGTGCGCCGTCCACAGACCTAGCGCCGACGTTCTCGGTGCCCGACATCTACGGTCACAATTTCAGCCTCTCCAACTATCGGAACAGTTCGGTCGTGGTGACCGAGTTCACCGCGCTCTCGTGCAGCGAGTGCCAGATCGTCGAGAAGAGCCTCGCTTCCTTGTACGCCTCGTACAATGCGACCGGGACCACCAAGGTCCACATCGTCTCCGTCTACACCGAGCCCCAGTTCGGCGACTCGATCCCCGCCCTGCGGACGTACCACGACAAGAACAACATCACCTGGACGATGGCGCAGGATACGTCGAGCCTGGCGGTCTCCAGGGCCTACGGGGTCACCGCCCTCCCGACGGTGTTCATCATCGACAAGCACGGGCAGGTCGTCTACAACGTCGCCGGCGTGCAGGACGACAACCGGCTCCATGCGACGATCACGGCGGCGCTCGCGGGGACGGCGACCGCGATCTCGCTGGTGACGGTGAGCGTCTTCGCCTTGGCGGCCCTCGCGGGCGTCTCGACGTTCTTCTCCCCCTGCGCCTTCCCGATGCTCCCCGGGTACATGGGTCTCTTTCTGGGATTGAATGCCCGCGAGGCGGAGTCGTCCACGTCCGCGAAGGGGACCTACCGGGGGGCGGCGGGCCGCGCCGCGTTTGCGGGCTCCGTCACCGCTTTCGGCATGATCCTCGTCTTCCTCGTCATCGGGGTCATCCTCATCTTCGCGGCCAGCCTGGTGAGCGGCTACATCCCCGATCTCCTGATCGCGGTCGGCGTCGTTCTGATCGTCCTGGGCGCGTTGCTCCTCACCAATCTGCAGTACTGGCGGATCGTCAAACCGTTGCAGCGGCTCGGCCGGAGGATTCGGGGGCTCGGGCCGGACGAGCCGGTCGTGAGCACCGCTCCGACTCCGGGGAAAGGACTCTACGTGAAGTTGTTCAGCTACGGGATGGGGTACGCGGCGGCCGCGACCGGATGCGTCGCCCCGGTCGTCTTCTCGGCGGTGATCGCCGGGCTCGCCCTGGGACTGACTGGCGGCATCATCAGCATCCTGATCTTCAGCGCGACGGCCGCCCTCCTCATGATCGTGGTCACCGTCGTGATCGCCTTGGCCGGCAAGAAGTACGTGAACCAGCTGAAGGCGTTCGCGCCGGTGATCAAGAAGGTCAGCGCCGTCGTCCTCGTCGTCGTCGGGGCTTACCTGATCTATTTCTACTACACGGCGTGGATCCGGTAGGCTCCCCGACCCGGCTCCGTCGTTCGGGAACGGCGGCCGGCGATCGGGGTCGACGGGTCGTGCGAAACGGTGCGGCGGCTCCGCCGCCGGGAGGGGAACGTCGACGGATCGCCCGACGGGCCGCGAGCTAAGATATCCCCCGAACGTGCGGGGGGCGCCCGACCATGACGCGACGGGTGAACTGGTACGTCTACGCCGGGCTCGTCTTCGTGATCCTGTCGTGGTTCTATCTGCGCAACGCCGACCGGCTGGACCTGGGGATCGGATGGACCCTGCTCGCGATCGGGCTCGTCCTCGTAGCGCTCGAGCTCGTCCAGTACCGTCGGCGCCGGGCCCGGCGCTCGTAGGGTCGGGAACGCAGGCGGACGCTCGCCTGGGCCCGTCAGCGGGCCCGGGCGCTCGGGGGGCTCCGGCACCGTGCCAGCGCTTCTTCCACCCGCGCCGCACGGAGCGGTTTCATGATCACGTCGCGGACCCCGCCGGCGAGCAGCGCCTGCACGCGGGGATGATCCCGGTCGTAGGCGGTCACCACCACCACGTGGAGTTGGGGGTTCCGGACGAGCAGGAGCTTCGCGAGGTCATCGCCGTCGACCTCCTTCGGCGCCTTCTCGCCCCCCGAGGATGGGCCGGCGGGTCGGGCGGGGTTCGGGCCACCCAGGTCGAGGTCGACGAAGACGACGTCGGGGCGCCAGCTCGTGAACGTCTGGATCGCTTCCGAGGAGCTTGAGGCGAGGCGAAGGTCGGGCAGCTGGACCCCGAGCTTGAGAAGGACGGCTTGCATGAGCCGCTGCGCGGAGGCGGAGTTCTCCACGGCGAGAATCTTCACCGGTCCCCCCCCACGCCTCGGCCGGGCCGGACCGCCGTCGTCGTCATCGAACGATCGTTCGGGCGCCGGGACACGCGGGGTCATCCCATCCCCCCGGCCGGGACCGAGCGGAGGAGCGACTCGACCACCTTGAGGAGCTCCAGGCGGTTGATCGGTTTCGAGAGATAGCCGCTGCACCCGGCCTCGAGGGCCCTCCTCTCGTCGCCCTTCATCGCATACGACGTTACGGCGAGCACGGGGATCCCCGCGGTCCGCGGTCGCCGCTTGAGCTCCCGGGTCAGCGTGTAGCCGTCCTTGCCGGGCAGACCGAGGTCCATGAGGATCAGATCCGGCATCATCGTTTCCATCGCGAGCTCCGCTTCCTCTGCGTCGACCGCCGGGTGGACGTCATGGCCCGCGCTGCGAAGGATGACGGTGGCGAGCTTCATGTTCTGCGGGTTGTCCTCGACGAGCAGGATCTTCGACATTACACAGACCTCGATGATCGTTAGGTGATGGCCCCACTTGCGACCGTCCCGGAATCGGGCGTGCCGTTGGCGTGGATCGGAAGTAGCACGGTGAACGTGGTCCCCTTGCCAACCTCACTCGAGACCTCTATCGTGCCCCCGTGGAGCTCGACGAGCTTCTTCGTGAGCGAGAGGCCCAGACCCGAGCCTTCGAACCGCCGACCGGGACCCGCGTCGAGCTGCTCGAACTCCCGGAACAGCCGCGGTAGGTCGGCCGGGGAGATCCCGATCCCAGAGTCCGAGACCTGAGTGAGGAAGAACCGGTCGTCCTTCGAGGTGACGGTGATCCCCACTTGACCCTCGTCGTCGGTGAACTTGACGGCGTTGGATACGAGGTTGTAGAGGATCTGCTTGTACCGCAACGGGTCCAAGTAGACGACGTCGAGCTCCGGCGCGACCGAGGTCGTCACCCGGAGACGCTTCTGCTCCGCGAGGGGTTTCGTGACCGAGCAGACCTCGGCGACGGCGCGAAGCGGCGAGAGCGGCTCGGTCGAGAGCTCCATCTTGCCGGCCTCGACCTTGGCCAGGTCGAGCACGTCGTTGATCAGCTGCAGGAGGTGGTGACCGGAATTGTAGATGTCGCCGAGATACTCCCGCTGCGGCTCCGAGAGCCCCTTGGCGTCCTCGTTAAGGAGGAAGTCGGAGAAGCCGATGATGCTGTTGAGCGGCGTCCGCAGCTCGTGGGACATGTTGGCGAGGAACTCGCTCTTGAGCCGGTTGGCTTCCTGCACGCGCTGGTTCTGGATCTCGAGCTCCCGGTTCCGCTGCTCGATCTGTTCGCGCAGCCGCTTCTGCTCCGTCACGTCGCGCGCGGCCGCGAAGACGCCCCGAAGTCGGCCCTCCGTGTCCCGGAACGTCGCCGCGTTGTACGAGACGTCGATCGTCTGCGCGCTCGGCGTGCGCATCGTCAACTCGAAATCGGTGACGCGGTCCTCACTCAGGACACGGCGGACCCCCTCCTCCGCCTTCGCGGGGTCGGTGAAGTACTTCTTGAACGGCGTTCCGATCAACTGGTCCCGGGAGAGACCGGTGAGCACCTCCATCTGCCGGTTGACGTCGGTGATCAGCCCCAGCACGTCCGTGGTCATCAACGCGTCGATGTTGGATTCGACGAGGCGTCGGTTGTAGTTCTGGGATTCGCGGAGTTGGGACTCGAGCCGTTTTTGCTCGGTGATGTCCCTCGCCGCCGCGAGGACACCCCGGACGTTTCCCTCACTGTCGTACGCGGTGCCGGCGTTGAACGCCACCGGGATCTTCTGTCCGCTCCGCTTGCGGAGCAGCAGCTCGTAGTTCGAGACGGTCCCGTCGGCGAGCGCGGTACGAACACCGTGCTCGGCGCGGTGCGGATCGGTGAACAGATCCGGGAAGCTGCTCCCGACGAGCCGCTTGCGGGTGGCGCCCGAGAGCCGGACCATTTGCTCGTTGAGGTCGGTGATGATCAGATCCGGGTCGACCGTGACGAGCGCGTCGGG
>JAKIWS010000031.1 GCA_022749895.1 Thermoplasmata archaeon | reverse complement strand
TTCTACGCGAAGCGGTACTTTCCGCGTGCCGCCTCGGCGGTCGATGCGTACGTCGTCCAGACGGTCCAAGAGCGGGAGCAGTTCCGGGGATTCGGGTACCGGGGTCGGATCGAGCTCATCCCGCATACGGTCGACGTGAGCGAGTTCCCTCTCGATGCGGGACTCGGTCAACGGTTCCGGACCGACCACGCTCTCGAAGGCGAAAATCTCCTGTTGAGTGCGGGAGGGTACGCCCCGAACAAGCGGATGGACCGCGTGATCGAGGCGGTCGCGCGCGCGACGTCGCCTTGGCACCTGGTCGTGTCCGGGTCCGACTGGCCCGGACACCCTTGCGACCTTCGACACTGTCGCGAGTTAGCCCAACGACGGGGCGTTCGCGCCACGTGGCTCGGGGAAGGTGCGGCGGTGCCCCGCGCGGAAGTGGTGCGTGCCTTCCTCGCCTGCGACGTGTACGCGCAGGGGAGCTCGTACGAGGGCTACGGCGGTGCGGTCCAGGAGGCGATGACGGTCCGGAAGCCGTTCGTCGCCTTCGCGACCGGCGCCATCCCGGAATTCGCGGCCGCGGGCGCCGGGTACTCGGTCGCGACCGTGGAGGAGTTTGCCACCCGCCTCGACGAACTTGCTGCCTCGGACACAACTCGGCGGGCGATGGGAGAGGCCGGTCGGCGCGACGTCCTGATGCATCGCAGCCAGGCCGTGACCATGGACGCCTACGATCGCCTGTTCCGGGAGCTCGCCGCCCCCGCCTCCGACGCCCGGGGTCAGAGCGGATGACCCAACATGTGGGCGATGCCGCGGACGATGCTCGTGACCATCGGGCCGATCGCGATGCCGAGTCGCTGCAACGCGACCATGCCGGCCATCAGCAGGGCGAGGGTCGTGCTCCAGGCCAGTACTGCTCCCATTCTCGATGACCTCCCACGCGGAACCGGAGTGCGCTCGTTCTCGGACTTAAACCCCCACGTCGAAGCCGCAGCCGGCGCGCCTCGGCGATGGTCCCCGCGGCTCGGGGTTCGGCCGGAGTATAACCGGGCCCCGTTCGACGTGGACGGTGCGCGTGATCGCGAGGGGGCCCCAACCCTCGGCAACGTTCAAGAGGGGAGGGGAGTACCGCGCTCGGGCGCTGCCCTGGTAGTCTAGTGGTCTAGGATCTAAGTCTGTCGAGCTTGGGACTCGGGTTCGAAAGTCGCGCGATCGTCGCGGGGCCGGAACTCCCGACCAGGGCGCCGCCCCCAATCCGGTGGGGGTCCACCCGACGGCCCTAGCCGCTACCGCCCGACCGAAGGGCCTCGGCTTCACTACGCGAAGCAAGGTTCCGTCCGTCGAGGATGGCCCGGTACACCGCCTCGAGACGGTCGGCGTGCAATTCCGGCGTGAACCGCGCCAGGACCCGGCGGCGGCCTTCCCCGCCGAGGCGGGAACGAAGTCCCGGGTCGCCGATCAGACGTCCCAGGGCAGCCGCGAGGCCAACCGGGTCGGCGATCGGTACGAGCAACCCCGTGACCTCCGGCTCCACGATATCCGGGATCCCACCGATCTGGGTGCCGACGACGGGACGTCCGCGAACGAGACCCTCCAGGGCTACCAGGGGAAAGTTCTCCCAGAAATTGGACGGGGTAGCGAGTACGTGGATCCCGCGGAACCATTCCTCCTTGCTCGACCCTCCGACGCTGCCGACGAAGCTCACCGCGGCCCGCAGGCCCAATCGCTCCACTTGAGCATCGAGCGCCCCCCGGAACGGTCCGTCGCCGGCGATCGTCAACCGGACCGTGGGAACCTCACGCCGCAGGATCGCGAGCGCGTCGATCAGGTCGTGGACGCCTTTGTACCACTCCAGCCGGCCCAGGTACCCGAGGGTGGGCGGCACCGAGTCGGGGGGCGCGGGCGTCGGGGCGGCCGTCACCTCGGGCGGAATCCGGGCGAACGAGGGTAGATGGATGGCGGGCCGGTATCCGTGAGCGTCGAGGTAGTTGGTGACCGAGTAGCTCGGCCCGAGGTAGGCACGGACCTTGGGGGCGACTTCCGCGTCGAACACCCGCCGCTGCCAGAGATTGTACAACCCGCCGAACCCGACGTGGCAGCCGGTGAAGAGGCAGCGCACTTCGATCCCCCCCTCGCAGACGATGTTCCCCGGCCGCACGAGCGTCGAGATGGGGCAAACGAGCTCGGCGTCGTGCGACGTCATGACGAGCGGTACCGTGAGCTCGGGAACGATGCGCGCGATCGACGCGAAAGCCGCGTCGAAGTGGTGCAGGTGCACGAGGTCGGGACGGAACTCGCGCAGCGCGTCCCGGATCGTTGACTCCACGAGCGGGGCCGCGATGACATCGTGGGGTAAGCGGCGACCCCAGGCGCTCGGCACCGGGACGTACGCGTTGTCGGACCCCGACGCGGGCGGTGGCTCGCTCACGAGGTTCACGACCTTCGTGACGTGACCGCGCCGGGCGAGCTCGACCCCGATCTCGCGCACGTAGTCCTGCGCCCCGCCGGGGCGCCCGTCCCAGCTGTCGATCCGAAGGATGCGCACGCGGGCCCCTACCGAGACGTCGTCAGCGGCGCGCGCGACATAATGCTCGTGGTCGAGTAAGCGGGCTCGTCGCGCTCGGCGCGCCCAAGGTTAAGCACCGGCGCTCCTCGCGACGCCGTGGTCGTCGTCGGGGTCACGGGGGCCGCCGGGTACATCGCCGGCCGGCTCAATCCCGCCCTCGCGCGCGCTGGATTCGACCTGCGTTTGATCGACGATTTCTCGGGCCCGTGGAAGGTCGAGCGGCCCGAGCTTCCCGTCCACCGCGCTGACCTGCGCGATCCCGAATCGCTGCGGCGCCTGACCGACTGCGACGTCATCCTCCACCTGGCCGCGGTTCCGGGCGTGATGGCGTGCGTGGAGGATCCCCACGGCAGCGCCGAGATCAATGTGGCCGCGAGCGAGCGGCTCTTCGCCTTCGGCCAGGAGCGAGCGATCGCGGTCGCGTTCGCGAGCAGCTTCGCCGTGGTCGGCATCCCCGCGCATCTCCCGATCACCGAGGCGACGCCGGCGAACCCGACGCACGAGTACGCCCGCCAGAAGGCCGACGGCGAGCGGCTCCTCGCCGCGGCGGTCGGGCGCGGACGGGCCGGGGGGGCGGTGCTTCGGATGAGCAACGTGTATGGCCGTTACCAGGTCGGAGAGCGGCCGATCGTCAAAGGCAACGTCCTCAACGAGTTCGCCCGTCAGGCGGAAGGGGGGGCGCTCCGGGTCAACGCCCCCGGGACGCAACGGCGGGACTACATCCACCTCGAGGACGTGGTCGACCACTGGGTCGCGGTGGCGCGGTTCCTCGCGCGATCACCGGGGGCGGCCACGATGACCATGTTCAACGTCGCGAGCGGCGAAGCAGCCTCCGTTCTCGAGCTCGCGGACCGGGTCGCCGCAGCGTGGAGGGTCGTGCGACCGAGTGCCGCTCCCCTCCGCATCGACGTGGTCCCGAACCCTCGCGGGAGCATCGAGCTACTCGCCCCCGAATTCGCCGTAGACCGCCGCCGGACGGAGCAGCTCCTGGGCGTCCCATGCCGCCATAGCCTTGCGGTCGAGATTCCGGCCCTGTTGCGCGGCCCCGCACCCGCCGAGAGCCCCTCCGCGGCGCACCGTTAACTCCGCCGCCCTCCTTGGTCAACCGTGGCCAAGGAAAGCCGAGGCACGGGGGGAAACTCGCCGTATCTTTCCCACGTGCTCGCCGGCGCCTTTCGGGACGCGACCGAGCGGCGCCTCTTCCACCTCGTCACGTCCGCGCCGGTGCCTCGCCACCTCGCGATCATCATGGACGGCAACCGGCGGTACGCGAAGTTCAACGGCCTCCTCGTCCACGACGGGCATGTCCAGGGCAAAGAGAAGCTGGAGGAGCTCCTCAACTGGTGCCTCGAGGTCGGGGTACGGATCCTCACCGTCTACGCCCTCTCCACCGAGAACCTGGCCCGCCCGCCGGCGGAGATCAACCCGCTCATGGAGCTCTTCGCCGCGAGCTTCCGGGAGATCGCCGTCGACGAGCGGGTCCACCGCAACCGGATCCGGGTACGGGCCTTCGGCAATCTCGCGCTCCTGCCGCCGTTCGTCCGCGACGCGATCGAGGTCGCCGAGACGGCGACGCGCGCGTACACCGACTACCACTACAACGTGGCGATCGCCTACGGCGGCCGCGAGGAGATCGTGCGCGCGATCCGTCGGATCGCGAGCGAGGTGCGAGCAGGGCGGCTCGAGCCGGAGTCGATCGGACCCGAGACAGTATCGCGCGAGATGTACACCGCCGACCTTCCCGACCCGGACCTCATCTTCCGTACGAGCGGGGAGGAGCGGATCTCCAACTTCCTCCTGTGGCAATCGGCTTACGCCGAACTGTACTTCGCCGACGTTCTATGGCCGGGGCTCACCCGGCTCGACTTCCTACGAGCGATCCGCGCGTTCCAGGACCGACAGCGTCGCTACGGCGAGTAGTCGACTGCCTTCGGCTGTGCGCGTCGGCCGGGCCCGGGAGACGGTACTTCGCCGGTCGGCGCGGAGTTACGGGCTTCGCGGGGGCGGCAGGCGCGTCCGCAGAAAATCGAGCGTGTGGGTCCAGGCCGAAGCCGCGGCCCCCGGATGGAACGTGTCCGGACGATCCGCCTCGAAGAATCCGTGCCGCGTTCCCGGATGAATGTGGAACGTGGCGTCCCGTCCGGTCGCCCGGAGATCGCGCTCCCATTCCCGCACCTTCTCCGTCGGGTAGAGACGGTCGTCCTCGGCGAAGTGGCCGAGGTAGGCCGCCGTGGTCCGGGGGAAGTCGATCCCGGCCTCGTACCCGTAGAAGGTGACGGCGGCGTCGACCCGGTCGGCCCGATACTTGGGGTCCGTGAGGAGCATCGCCCACGCCCCGCCCATCGAGCAGCCGAGAGTCCCGACCGAAGCCCCGGAAACCGCGGGGTGGGTCAGAAGAAAATCGACCGCGGCCTTGGCACGCCCCGCCGACCGGTCGAAATCGAGCTGCGTGCGTAGCTGCTCGGCCTCCCGAGGATCGCCGGTGAGTTTGCCGTCGTAGAGGTCGGGGGCGAGCGCCGTGTAACCCTCGCCGGCCAGTCGGTCGGCGAGTTCGCGAAAGAACGGATTGAGTCCCCACCAAGCATGGAAGATCACGACGCCCCGCCCGCGTCCGCTCGACGGAGTCGCGAGATAGGCGTAGGGCGCTCCTGGCGGTGGGCCCATGGCGACGAATTCCCCCATCGCGACCTCACCCCCGGGAACGGCGGCCCCCTTATGGCAGAAACGGGAGACCCGTCGAGGAAATGGACGGTCGGCCCGCAGGCATAGATTTCGCGACCACCACGGCGCGGACGGGATCCGAAGCCCGAGGCCGAAGAGACCCACCGATACTACGGGCGGTAAATCGCGGCTAACTTGGCGAAGTCCCCACCCGTCGCAACATTGAGACCCGACGACGCGGTGCACGCGCCCGTGCCCATCGCGGACACGCCCTCGGAGGGCTGCAGCCAGGTGGCCACGTACTAGACGTGTGTGGCGTTGAAGATCCTGTGGACCGTGAGGTTGACCTTATCCTGCTCGTGCCAGGAGATGTTCCCGTTCGAGGTGAAATTCTTCTTGATCCAATTGGAGTAGTCGTACGCCCCGCTCGTCCGGTCGTCCACTTACGCGTACAGGACCAGCACCGCGTTCGCCGTCGCGCGGCCCGTCGTCGCGGGATGGGGGTGGGCCCGGACGTGGGTCGACCACGCCACGGTCCAGTGGGCCACGACCACGTGGAGGCCCGCGGGGGCGGAGAAATTGGTGCTGTTCAATCCGACCTAGAGCGAAGCGCCGCCGGAGCTGAAGTTCGCCGCCCCTCCACGGGCCACCGCGGACGAATTCGCTGCTGCGCGTCCGATTCCGGTCGACTTGGAGAAGACGGGAGCTTGGCTGATCGTCGTGTGCCAATTGCAGCCATGATGGCCCCCGGAACTCGCGAGAATCGTGGTTCCCCCGTAAGGAGGCTTCAATGTCACTCCGACGGACGGGGCATTGGAGTGGCCGAGCGCCGGCGTGATCATCCGAACGAGGATGGCCCCGGCGACCACCGCGGGAGCTCCGCGAGACCAGGATCGGCCCCGGGGCCCGGACCGCGAAGCGAACCGGCGGGTCGCCCCGGAACTGGGTAGACGTCGAGGGCCTCCGTTCCGCCCGACCATCCTGAATCCCGTTCCCGTCCGCGAGGGAACAATCCCATGTCGGGACCCGTACGCCGGTTTTCAGAACCCAACGAGCCGATGCGCGCAGGTTGATGGGAGTTGGCGAGGATGGAGACGATCCCGTGACTTCGACCGTCTGGGTCGAACCGGCTTTGGGATTTTATTGAAGGAGCGTTTGCACGCTGTCCTTCAATGGTCGTCCCTCCCTTCCCGTCCGCTCCTCCCGTGCCCGTCCGATGCACTCGAACGGGTAGCGGGGAGTCATCGCCTCATCGAGAAGGGCGTCGAGGTCAAGTCGGAGACCTCCGAGTTCCTTGGTTTCCCGCAGAACGATTCTTCCAATGTTCGCCCCCGCGTTCAGCTGGCGGTCGAGGCTCCAGGCGCACTGCGGGCAGACGAACACCGGCCCCACCCTGCTTCGGGGAACTGCGATACCCCCACATCTCGGGCAGGTTCGTGACGTTCGGAAGGGGTTGACCCAATAGATCGGGACGCCCCACTCGGCCGCTTTGTACGCGAGCTGACGGTTGAGCTCACCGCGCGGCCAGCTCGACAGTCGGCGTCGGGTGGATGGCTTCCGGCGAGCGAGGCGACCCCGTCGGCGGGGGTGGGGCATCTGAGAGAGGTCTTCGATCGCCAAGGCGGCGCGGTGAGCCGCTGCTACCGCGACGAGCTGTTTGGTGAGCGGATGGAGCCGAGAGCGGACCCGGTCATGTTCCCTCCGACCCTCCCGATTGAGCAGGCGCTTTCCGACCCGTCGATCGGTCGCCTTCTTACGGGCGAGGTGACGGCGGCGTTTCGCGTGGCACGACTGGATGGTCGGAATCTCGGAAAAGTCGACCCGGACAGCGTGGGTGCCTTCCTTGGGCGCTACGGTGACCCCGTCGAGCGTGCCCTCGTTGGTGTCCAGCGCGAGGAGAGACTCCGGAGCGTACGGTTCGGGAGCGGGTTTACCGTAGATCAGGATCGCTCGCTCGGGGGTGAGATGGAGTTGGGTCACACGAAGGCCGGGCTTGGCGAGGATGGAGCGATGGTAGGGAGCGACGTGAACTTGGAACGAGATCCATTCTCCCGAGCGCAAGGAGAGGCGGAGCTTCCCGGTCTGGGGGTCGAAGTGGAAGCAGTGATGGGAGGTTCGCAGGAACAGGCGGCGGAGGTACGGGACGGTCGAGGCCCGATGCCGTCGGAGCCGACCCCGATGAGCGCGAGCCAGGGCAACGGCGAGGTCGGTGGCGGCCAGAGCATGGTAGAAGTTGAGGTGGAGGAGCTTGGCCTGTTGGCTCGCGAACCGAGCGAGAGAGCCCCGGGCGGTCTTGCCGGATGTCAGGGCCTCCCGAAGGGCGAGATTGGCGAGAAGACGGAAGTCCGAACAGACGGAAAGCACGGGTGCCGGGAGGGGTTCGGCGAGGGGCAGGGCGAGGGCCCGAACGACCTCGGACGCTGGGATAGAGGGTCAGCTGGCGTCCCGGGGGATGGAGTCGCCGCGACGCGTGAACGGTGAACGATGAAAGGACCGCCGGACCCTGGGCGGGAAGTCTGAAAAAAATCCCAACGGCGGTCGAACCGTTGTATTTAAATACAAGCGCTCGCTCAGTGCAATCAACCACCCAGTGAGAACTCGGGAGGAAATCGAAAGATGTTGACAGGACAAACGCCAATTTTGGTATTGAAGGAAGGAACCCGACGGGAGAAGGGACGGGGCGCGCTCGGCAACAACATCGCGGCCGCGAAAGCGATCGCCGATGCGGTCCGTTCGACCCTCGGCCCGCGCGGGCTCGACAAGATGCTCGTCGACTCGATGGGCGATGTCGTCGTCACGAATGACGGCGTCACGATCCTCAAGGAAATGGACGTCGAGCACCCCGCCGCGAAGATGCTCGTCGAAGTCGCCAAGACCCAGGACCAGGAGTGCGGCGACGGCACCACGACGGCCGTCGTGCTCGCCGGGGAGCTGCTCAAGCGCGCCGAAGGGCTCGTCGAGCAGAACATCCACCCGACGCTCATCAGCCAGGGCTACCGCCTGGCGTCCCAGAAGGCCCTCGAAGTGCTGGACTCGATCTCGGTCCCCGTCAAATTCGAGGACATCGAGACGCTGCAGCGCATCGCCACGACGGCGATGGCCAGCAAGGCCGTCTCGTACGACCGCGAACACCTCGCGGAGCTCTCCGTGAAGGCGATCCGTGCGGTCGCCGAGAAGGGCGAGAAGGGGTACAACGTCGACCTCGAGAACATCCAGATCATCAAGAAGCAGGGCGGCTCGATGACCGACACCCAGCTCATCGAGGGCGTCATCGTGGACAAGGAGAAGGTCCACACCGGGATGCCGACCCATGTCAAGGAGCCCAAGGTGGCGCTCCTCGACGCGGCGCTCGAGATCAAGAAGACCGAGATCGACGCCAAGATCGAGATCAACGACCCGTCGCAGCTGAACGCCTTCCTCGCGGAGGAAGAGAACATGCTCCGGCGGATGGTCGACTCCGTCGTGAAGAGCGGCGCCACCGCGCTGTTCTGCCAGAAGGGGATCGACGACCTCGCGCAGCACTTCCTCGCGAAGGCGGGCATCTACGCGGTGCGCCGCGTGAAGAAGTCCGACATGGAGAAGCTCGCGAAGGCGACCGGGGCCAACATCGTGAGCAAGGTCTCTGAGCTCACGAAGGAGGACATCGGGAACGCGGGCCTCGTGGAGGAGCGGAAGATCGGCGAGGATTCGCTGACGTTCGTCTCCGGCTCGAAGAACGCGAAGGCTGTGAGCATCCTCATCCGCGGCGGGACCGAGCACGTCTTGGACGAGATCGAGCGGTCGCTCGATGACGCGCTCAACGTGGTCGCCGTCGCCGTCGAAGACGGCCGGATGATCTACGGGGGCGGCGCGGCGGCCGAAGAGATCGCGCTGCACCTGCGCGACGAGGCGGTCAAGGTCGGCGGACGCGAGCAGATCGCGTTCGAGAGCTTCGCGGAAGCGATGGAGACGGTTCCCCGCACGCTCGCCGAGAACGCGGGCCTGGACCCGATCGACATCTTGATCGAGCTGCGCAAGTCGCACAAGGGCGGTCACAAGTACGCGGGGGTCAACGTCAAGCTCGGGAAGGTCGACGACATGCAGAGCCTGCACGTCATCGAGCCGATCCGGGTGGGACGGCAAGCGATCCAGTCCGCGACCGACGCCGCGGTGATGATCTTGCGGATCGATGACGTCATTGCTTCCAAGGGCGGCCCCGCTCCGGGCGGCGGCGGCCCGGGCGGCCCTGGCGGTATGGGCGGCATGGGTGGCATGGGCGGCATGGGCGGCGGCGACTTCGGCGAAGACTAGAGCCGTCCCCAACTACCCGAACCTATTCCCACCTCCGGGGGTCCGTCCGACCCCCGGAGGGTTCCGATTTTTTCTACCGGGTCGAGTGACCCAGCCCGATTTCGAGAGCCCGGCCGACGTCCCGCAGCGACCGTCCCCGGTGCGAGAGCCGGCTCTTCGCATCGGGATCGAGCTCCGCGAACGTCCTCGTCGAACCGGCGGGCACGAAAATTGGGTCGTACCCGAACCCGTTCGACCCACGCGCCCGGGTCGCGATCCGCCCCCGCGTCTCCGCCGGGAACACCCAGGACCGAGAACCGCGGGCGACGCCGGTGATGGCCCGGAACACCGCCGATCGGGGTCGTCCGCGGAGGAGCCGCAGCACGCCGTCCAAGCCGACGGTCCGCAGGACGTAGGAAGAGTACACGCCCGGGAAGCCCGCCAGGGCGGGAATCTCGAGGCCGGAATCCTCCACGAGCGTAAGGCCGGACAAGCCTCGCACCGCGTCGAGCTTCGCCCGCACGACGGCCGCGAGGTCGTCGGCTTGCGGCTCAGCGAGCGTTCGCCGGCTCCAACGAAGGTCGATCCCGAACTCAGCTAGGACCGCCTTCGCTTCCCGGTACTTGTGGCGGTTCGACGTGACGAACCGGACGTCCATGCTACCAGGCGTAGCGGCCGTAGGCGATGATCTCGTCCGGGCTCTTGCGCCCTTCGGGGGCCGACAGCACGTGGGTCCCGCCGTTCGCTTCGGCCGGATAGCCGATCGGGATCACTGCGATCGGGTGGATCCCTTCCGGGACCTCCAGCAGCGTCCGTAGCTTGTCCTCGTGGAAATCGACGATCCAACTGGTGCCGAGCCCTTCCGCCGTTGCCGCGAGCCGGAGGTGATCGATCGCGACGGCGACGTCGAGCGGGTAGGCGGAGATGTAGCCGCCGATCGTCACCGGCATGTCCTCCTCGACCGAGAAGGCGACGATGGCGATGGGGGCTTCCGACACGGGCTTGCCCCGAACGCAGGCTTGGGCAAGCAGGCGCTTCTGTTCGTCATCTTGTACGACGACGAACCGCCACGGCTGGAGGTTGTTCTGCGACGGGGCCAGCCGGGCCGCCGAGAGAACCGACTTGATCTTCTCGGCCGGAACGGGTCGCGTTTGGAACTGGCGGCAGGGGCGGTACGCCCGTATGGTGTCCAGAAGTTCCATGAATGAGGCTCAGAAAGGACTCGAACGATACTGGCGGAGGATTACCTTCCGCGCGACGAGAGGCGCATCTGTATGTGTCCACCGTCTTCCGCATTATAAGGGTTTTCGGAGATAGGAGGCGGCCCGGACTTCGTTGACCGCGGCGAGAGGCTTCACCGCTCGCCGTGCGCCGTGCGGGTCGTCCCGGACGGATCGAGCGGACCGAAGTTCCCGGAAGTTGGCCGCCGGCCACCCCAGCGGATGCGGCCGAGGTCCCTTCGCGCACGAGCGCGCAGGCTGCGAGGCGGGGCCCGCCCACTGCGTCCGAGTTCGGGGTTTCCTAGGATCCTCCTCCCAGGCCGCTTACTCCGGAGCCGACTCTGGGCAAGCGGCGACCCGCGCGCCTCGATCCCTTCGGCTGCCGTTCCGCGAATACGATTAAATATGGCGGACAAGGTGGGACCCTTCCGCTGACATCTGTCTGACAAACAGGCAGGGCCGGCCGGACAGGCGGCTACCGGCGGACGCAGGAAGAGACCGATGCATCTCAAGCGGATCCGGCTTCGCAACTTCAAATCGTTCGCGGGAACGACCGACATCCCGTTTCAGCCCGGCTTTACGGGGGTCGCGGGCCCGAACGGGATGGGCAAATCGAACATCTCGGACGCGATCCTCTTCGTGCTCGGCCCACCGAGCTCGAAAGCTCTCCGGGCCGACCGCCTCACGCACCTCTTTTTCAACGGCGGAGCCTCGAAGAAACCGGCGACCGAGTGCGAGGTCGCGCTCGTGTTCGACAACATCGACCGGATGCTTCCCGTCGAATCCGACGACGTCGAGATCACCCGGTACGTCAAACTGGTCGCGAGCGACCCGAACGGCTACTACTCGTACTTCTACGTGAACGGCCGCCGGAGCACCCAGACCGAGATCGACGCCATCCTGTCCCACGCCCGACTCTCGGGCGACGGCTACAACCTCGTCCAGCAGGGGGATGTCAATCGCATCGTCGGGATGGGGCCGGTCCCGCGGCGGGGCCTGGTGGAACGCCTGGCGGGAATCGCCCAGTACGACGATGAATTGGCTCGGGCCGAAGGGAAGCGGACCGAGCTCGCCCAGAACCTCGACCGGATCCAGACCCTGCTCACGGAGATCCGGAGCCGGCTCGGCGCCCTCGAATCCCAGCGTCTCCAGGCGATCCAGTTCAAGGAGGTCCAGGACCAGAAGCGGCGGGCGGAGGCCCAGCTCGCCCGGGCCGGCCACATGATGGCCCGGCAGGAGGTCGAGACCTGCGAACGCCGACTGGCCCAGCTCGGCCAGGAGCTCGAAAAGCTCCGGAGCGAAGCGACCCGGCTCGAAGCCGAAGGGCAGAAGATCCAGGGCGAGCAGGAGACCCTCGAAACCGAAATCGCCCGCCGGGGCGGCGCCGAGGCGGCGAAGTTCAAAGACGACCTCGACAACCGGCGGATCACCGTCGCCCGGTTGGACGAGAACGTCCGCCAAGCGAACGAGGAGCTCGACGCGCTGCGAGAACGGGCCACGACGCTCGAGCAGGATATCGCCCGGGCGACGAAGGAGGCGAACCGGCTCGGGGCCGACGCGAAGCGGCTCACGGCGAAGCTCACCGAGGTCGAAACCGAGGCTGAGCGGAGTTCGAAAGAGCTCGCGGAAGCCACCGGAGTCGCGGATCACTCTCAAGGGAAACTCGCCGGGACGCGCCGGGAGATCCTCGAGCGCCAGAAGGCGCTCGACGAGCAACAGAAGCAGTGGCAGTCGGTCGTCCAAGAGCTCGAAGCGGCCAAGGCGGGGCTCAGCACCTCCGAGCAGGCGTTGGCCCAGGCCGAAGACGATCATCGCAATCGCGAGCTCGAGCTCAAGGACCTCGAGATCCAGGTCCGGCCCCCGAAGGGTGGCCCGGGCGGTGACTCGCGGTCGACCCCCGCGCTCCAGAAGGAGTTCTTCGCCACGAAGGCGAAGGAAAAGCAGCTCTCCGAGGACGCCCAGCGACTCGCGCTCGAGGTCCTCGAGCTGAATCGGCGGTACATGGCGCTCGATGCCCGCCTCAAAGCACGGGCCGACGGGGGTCGCGCCGGGGCCCTGGCGGCGGTCGATTTCCTGCTCTCGCAGCGCAACCTCGGGAAGATTCCCGGAATCCGGGGTACCGTGGACGAACTGTGCAAGTTCTCCCCGGAGCACCAGGTCGCCCTCCAGCTCGCGGCCGGCAACCGCTTCCACGCCCTCGTCGTTGAAACCGATCAGGTCGCGGAGGAGTGCATCCGGCTGCTGCGCACCGAGAAGCGCGGGCGGGCGACGTTCCTCCCCCTCAACAAGATGCTCCCGGGGCGGCCCCACGGTCGCTCGCTCGTCGCCTCTAAGGCCCAAGGTTCGCTCGGTTTCGCCCTCGACCTCGTACGCTACGACGCCGAGCTCCAGCCCGCCTTCTGGTACGTGTTCGGCGAGACCGTCGTGATGCAGGACTTGGGCCATGCCCGCTCCGCGATGGGCGGAGTCCGACTCGTAACGCTCCAGGGCGATCTCATCGAGGCGACCGGGGCGATGACCGGCGGGTTCATCGACACCAGCGACAAAGGTCGCGGGGCCGATTCCGCGGTCGAGCTCAAGCGGCTCGGCGACGAGCTGCGCGCCCGCAGCGCGGCCGAGGCCGACGCCCGCGCGGAGCTCCAGGGGCTCGAGGAGAAGGTCCGGACTTTGAGCACGGAGCTGACGAAGCGTTCGGCCCGCGACGAGGCCGACCTATCCGCTCTCAAGGTCGTCGAGAAGGAGCTCGCCCAGGCCCGCGAGCGCGCGAAGGAGACGAACGCGCGCATCTCGGCCGCCGAATCGTCCCGAGTGGCCGCCGAAAAGCGCCTCGCCGAGTCCACCGCGGCGTCCCGCGAACTCGCCCAGAAGCTCGACGCGACCAAGCAGGCGATGGCGGAGCTGCAGGAGCAGTATCTGGGCCACCTCCCCGGCTCGGTCTCAAAGAAACTCCGCTCCCTCCAGGAAGCCAACGAGAAGCTCGCGAACGACCGGGTCGCGCTGACCCGCGAGGTCGAAGCCGCGCGAAGCTCGGCCGAACAGGCCGCGACGGAACTTGCGAAGCTCCAGAGCGATCTCACCGAGACGCGGCGATTGCGGGCCGAGAAGGAGAAGCTCGCCAAGAGCCTCAACGGCAACCGGGAAGAGGCCGGTCGCGCGCTCGAGGCCCTACGGGAGGTCGAGGCGAAGCAGCTCGAGGCGGTCAAAGGTCAGACCGAGAAGCGCGCCCGACTCGACCAGGCGCGGCTCAAGATCGTCGACCAGCTCGCCCGCAGCCAAGAAACCCTCCGGGCGAAGGTCCAGATGGAGCAGCAGGAATCGACGCGCCTCGCGACGGCGCAGCTCCACCTCACCGAAGTCGAGGCGGCCCTCGCCGACCTCCCCGCGCCGGCCCCGGACGAGAAACCGCTCAGCCTCGACGAGCTCAAGCGGACGATCGCCGGCTTTACGAGCCAGCTCGAAGGGATGGGCTCGGTCAACCTCCGCGCGATCGAGGAGTACGATGGCGAGAAGGGGCGGCTCGACGAGTTCGTCGGCGAAGTCGACCGGATCACGGCCGAGCGCACCGAGCTCGAGGGCCTCGTCCACGAGGTCGAGCAGCGCAAACGCGTCAAGATCAGCGAGGTCGTCGACGCGGTCAACATCTCCTACCGCGCGATCTACGCGGACCTCTCGGGGGGCGGTGAGGGCGAAGTCGTCCTCGAGAGCAGTGACGACCCCCTCGCCGGCGGTCTCCTCATCAAGGCCCGGCCGGTGGGGAAGAACGTCCAGCGGCTCGAGCAGCTGAGCGGCGGGGAGAAGTCGCTCGCGAGCCTCGCCTTCATCTTCGCCCTCCAGCGGTACGACCCGAGCCCGCTCTACGTCTTCGACGAGGTCGACATGTCGCTCGACGGCGTGAACGCCGAGAACGTCGGGCGGCATCTTCGGCGCAACGCCGAGCGGGCGCAGTTCATCGTCATCTCGCTCCGCAAGGTGACGCTGAAATTCGCTCACCGCCTCTTTGGCGTCACGATGCACGGCGACGGCTGCTCGCGCGTCGTCGGGCTCAAGCTCGATGAGATCGTCGACGTCGACGAGCGGGACCGGGTCCCCGAGCCGAAGGTCGCCCTCGCCCCGGGGGCCGCATGACGATCAGCGCCGCCGAGGCTCGGAGCCTTCCCGCCGAGACGGTGCCCCGAGAGGCCGCGCAGCGCGTGCTCGACTACCTGGTCTTCCACCGTTCGCTCCTCGGCGAGACCGACGGCCCGGGCGCCCTCCTCGAGCGGTACCTGACGCTGGTCAAGGGCCTCAAAGAGGGGGTCCACATCGTGATCCCCGACCCGTACCAGAAGGCGACCGCGCTCCTCTTCGAGCTCGTGATGCAGGAGGAGTTCGACCCGTGGGAGATCGATCTCGTCAAGTTCACGCAGGCGTACTACGAGAGGATCCGGGACCAAGGCGGGCTCAATTTCGCCGTCACGGGCCGACTCGTCTACATGGCGTGGAGCATCCTCAACCTGCAATCCCGCGAGATCCTCGCCCACCGCGAGAATCCCCCGGACCCGGCCACCCTCGACGCCCCGGCGCTCGACGACGGATACCTGAGCGACCTCGGCACCCCGGAAGCCGTCGACGTCACGACCGCCGTGCTCGACGCCACTTCGGCCCCGCCGCTGACGGAGATGGTCCGGCATCCCGAGACCCGTCCGGTGAGTCTGCTCGAACTGGTCCAGGCGTTCGGCGCCGCCGAACGCGAGGCGCGGCAGTCGCTGCGCGTGGACGAACTTAGGGAGAGGCTCCGTGAAGAGCAACGCACGTCGCCGGAGGTGCTGGTGCACGGCGACATCCCCGAGCAGGACCTTGCCGACGCGTGGGAGGGAAGTCTCCCACACGCGCTCGGACAACCGTTCGAGTTCACGTCGCTCTGGCGGGCCCCGCAGGGCCGCGACCGGCTGGTCTCCCTGTTCCTCGCCGTCCTGTTCCTCGCGCGCGAGCGTGTGATCGACCTATCGCAGCAGCAGCTCGGTGCAAGCCCTCTCCTCGTGACCCGCATCGCGGACGTCCGACCGGCCGCCGTTGCCGAGGGGTGAATCACGATGCCCTCGAAGGTCGACGACCTGGTGCTGAAGCTGGAGGCGCTCCTGTTCGCGAGCGGGCGCCCCCTCTCGGTGCGGCAACTCTCGGACGCGCTGGGCCACGCCGACAGCCGGTCGATCCCGACCGCGCTCCGATCGCTCGCTGCGGCGTACGACGGTCGCCAGACGGCGCTCGAGCTGCGGCGCGTGGGGGACCGGTACGCGATCCAGTTGCGGGAACCGTTCGTCGCGGTCGCCCGGGTGGTGACGCCGCTCGACATGGCGCCGCGGACGCTGAAGACGCTCACCCTCATCGCCTACCACCAACCGATGCTCCAGAGCGTGCTCGCGAAGATGCTCGGGGACGCCGTCTACGAAGAGGTCCAACGGCTCCGGTCGGCGGGGCTCATCCGCACCGAGCCCAAGGGTTCCACGCTAGAGTTGACCACAACGCGGCTCTTCGCCGAGCAGTTCGGGATTCCCTCGACCCGGCCGGAGGAGATCCGGCAGTTCCTCGAGAAGAAGCTCGGTGTCGTACCCTCGACCGTGCCCACTGAGGGGGCCGTCCTAGATACGCCGTCGGACGCGTCGCCCGCCTTGGCCCTGGACGAACGCGAGAACGGGGCCGCCCCGGCGTCGCTCTAAAGTCGCCCGCACGCGGGGCACGGGATCGGCTCCGCGGGCCGGATGCGGCCGCAGTACGGACATGCGAAGGTCCAGATACCGGGGGGGAACGGGTTCGTCGTCGGCGGGGGCGGGGCATACCCGCCGGTCGCGCCGGGCGGCGGGGGCAGGTAGGTCCCATACGCGGGGTACGGTGGGGGTGGGGCCGAGGCCGGCCGGCGCCCCACGACGATCGCGAGGACGACGACCACGGCACCCAGGAGACCGATGATGATCAGCGTCACCAGCGGCAGTAGCGTGCCCGGGGGGTGGTGGCCGATTGTGAACAGGGGCGGGTGGGGGGGGATCCCGGGCGAAGGCCCGGCGTAGCGATAGTCGCGCACGCTCGCGTTCGCGTCCGCCGCGAGGAACTTGGCCGGGTCGAGGAGCCCCCAACCGGTGGTCCCGTCCCACCCGGGGAGGGCCGCGAAGACGAAGTTCGCGCCGACGGTGACGTCGACGAACGGATCGGCGGCCCCCGGGTGCGCGCCAAAGTAGCTCGCGATGCGGTACAGCTCGGGGTCGAGGTACCCGAACGGATGGCCCGCGACCGCGGCCATCTCCGCGAGCATCCCCGCAAAGATCGGGGAGGCGACGCTCGTGCCTTCGAGCACGTCGAAGTAGACGCCCGCCGCGTCGCGGGCGACGTAGGCGACCGTGGCGTTGGCGGGAAAGGCGAGGTCCGGTTCCGCCCGTCCGAGGACGCTGACGCCTTGGACCGCGGACACGTTGGCGATCGTCGGTTGGGCGGCCGAGCGGAACTGCCAGTTCGGTTCGGGGGTCACCGCACTCACGCCGCCTTCCGAGCCCGAGATGTTGCCGAATCCGGCGCGGGTCTCGTACCAGGCGGACCGCGAGGTCACCCCGGTCATGTTGCGGTCGAAGCCGGCGGTCAGATTCGTGCCGTCGAACGTCCCTTCACTGGGTCCGCCGGCACCGAGGCTGACGCCGCCGACGGCGATGGTCCCGCTCGTGTTGAAGGCCACGGTGGCCGGCCACGTCGGCCACTGCCCCTGAAACCGGCCGCTCACCTCGTTCGGCGCATTCCCTTGGTCGCCGCTCGCCGCGACCACGGTCACGCCGATGGCCTGCGCGTGGAGCAACTCCAGGTTCCAGAGCGAATCGTTGAGGTCGGGAAGCCCGTACGAATTCGTGACCGCCGCGAGTCGCGCCCCCGCATAATTGTGGTCGAGCGCGGTGCCGAGGGCCGTCCCAAAATCGTCCGCGAGCGTGCCGACCGACGCATTCGAGCTCGCGGCGTCGTACAGGCTGGCGGCGAAATAGAAGTTCACGATCGTGGCCCCCGGTGCCATGCTTCCGGCCATCTCGAGGTCGAGCGAATTCTCCTCCTCGTCGAGGGTCGTGTCGCTGGACCCGTTGTAGTAGCCCGGGGCAGGAGGCGCGACGCCCGCGATCGCCACCGGAACCCCGACGATCGTCGGATGGGGCCACGCCGAGGGGAACGTGTCGTTGAAGTACTGCTCGACGGCGACCGGGTCGAACGGCGGGAGGTTCTGTTGCGTGGTGTCGTTGAAGCCGCTCATGAGGAGCGTCGCCACGGCCTCGTGGGTCGCGAACGTCGCGTTCGCCACGCCCGGGCTACCCGGGAACTCGGAGGAAACATTGAGGAGCTGGGTATAGTCGGAACCCAGGAACCACTGGTCGCCGCTACCCGGGTTCACGACAAAGTTCGTCACGCGGGATCCGACCAGACGCGGGCCGTCCAGTAGCGAGCTCGCGTGGAGAGCGAGGTGGGCCGGTCCGACGTTGCTCAGACCTCCGATCCCAACCACCTCGCCCGCGAGGGAACTTGGCAGGGTCGGCGCCTCCCGCACGGCGTAGCGAAGGTGGGAGCCGAAGGTGCCGGTCGTCACGAAATGGGTTCCGAGCGCGCTTCCCACCGACGCAGCGGGGCCGACGAACTGGATCCCCAGACGGTCGCCGAGCGGGACGAAACCGTGAACTCCGAAACCGCCGAAGTACCGTTCTACATCGGAGACCGCCCTGGGATCCGGAGCGAAACGGTCCCTGAACTGCTGTTCCGAGAGGTACGAAGTCGTAGCATGGGCAGAGCTCGCGCCGAGTGACCGGTCGAGCTGGAGTAGCCCCGCGTAATCGTTGGGGCGAAGGACGACCGTGATCTGGATCGGGGTCGCCGGTGGCAGGGGCGGGGCGGAGATCGGGATCGCGCCGCCCGCGGCTCGGTCGCTCGCGACCACGTTCCGCCCGGCGAGACCGGCCTCTCCCCGGAGGGGCACCGACACGACGGCGAGCAAAACGCCGATGAGGAGGACGGTAGGAACCGGGCTGGCCACCGGTGGACGCACGACGAATTAACGCGGGCGCTTGAGATAACCCCGACCTACCGCGCGGGACGGGTGCGAGCTTTTACGTGGAGAGGAACGTTCGACCTCCGATGGCCACCGCCGGGCCGGGCCCCGGGGATTGTGTGTTCTGCCCGATCGTCGCCCGTCGTTCGCCGGCCTACATCGTGTACGAGAACGACACCGCGATCGCCTTCCTCGACATCTTCCCGTTCACCCGCGGCCACGTCCTCGTCGTCCCCCGTCGGCACGTCGACCGGCTCACCGGGCTTCGCGACGGCGAACCCGGGGCCCTCTTGGCGAGCGTCGCGGAGGTCTGTCGGCGCGTGGAGCGCCTCAGCCGGGACTACAATGTCGCCCTCAACCAGGGCGCGCTCGCGGGCCAGATCGTCTTCCACCTCCACTTTCACGTGATCCCACGGTACGATCGTCAGAATCCCTTCGCGGGTACGGCCCGGGCGCCCCTGGCCGCCGATGAGGCGCACGAACTCGTCCGCGTGCTCGGAGCCGCGTGACGGGGCAACTTCCCCCGCGGCCACCGGCGGTGGCGGGTCGTTTCTACGCGGGGGACGGCGCCGATCTCGCGCGGGAGATCGAACAATGTTTCGTGGACCCCCGCGGTCCCGGGAGCCTTCCGGTTCGCCACCGGAGCCCCGAACGCCATATCCGGGCGGCGGTCGTACCCCACGCCGGGCTCGCGTACTCCGGGGCGATTGCCGCGCACGCGTACGCCGCCATCGCCGCGGAGCGGCCGCCGGGGTCGGTGCTCATCCTCGGGGTGAATCATGCGGGAGAGGGCGCGCCGGCCGCGCTGTCGGATCGCGCCTGGATGACGCCGCTCGGTCCCGTACAGACCGACCATGCCCTCGTCAACGCGCTCGCCCGGCGGCCGATCACGGTCGACGAAGCGACCCACCTCCCGGAACACTCGATCGAAGTCCAGCTGCCGTTCGTCGACTACGTGCTGCCCCATCCTCGGTTCGTGGCGTTGATGGTCCGGTACGGCGACTTCGAGTTCCTCGAAGAGGTCGGGCGGATCGTCGCCGAGGCGGTCCGGGACCGCGACGTCCTCCTGATCGCCTCGACCGACTTTTCCCACTATATTCCGCCGGCACGTGCGGAGGCCCTCGACCGGCGCGCCATCGACCGGATCCTCGAGCTCGACGCGCGCGGTCTCTACGACACGGTGCTCAAGGACGACATCTCGATGTGCGGCGTCGCGCCGACCACGAGCTTGCTCGCGGCGATCGGTGGGGAGGGGCTCACCGCTCGCCTCCTCCGCTGGGGGCACTCCGGGGAGGTCGAGCCGATGTCGACCGTGGTCGGTTATGCTTCCCTCCTCCTGGAGTCGAAGCAGCCCCTCGCGTAGCCCGCCCCAACCGGCCCCCGCCGGCCGTCGAGGGGCTAACGATCCGGGGACTTCTTCCCCGAGGAGGCAATCCGCCCGAGCACGTAGGGCAGCAGTCCGCCGGCGCGATAGTAATCGAGCTCGACCTGGGCGTCGATCCGACACCGCACGTCGAACTCCACGACGGTTCCATCGTTCCTTCGGGCACGGGCGTGAACGATCGATCGCGGGGCGAGCCCGCCCGTCCCGTCGCAGCGGAGCGTGATCGCCTCCTCCCCGGTGAGCCCGAGTTTCCGGCACGTTCCCGCCTCGAGGAACTGGAGGGGGAGCACGCCCATGCCGACCAGGTTGCTCCGGTGGATCCGCTCGTAGCTCTCGGCGATCACCGCGCGGACCCCGAGCAGCAGCGGCCCCTTTGCGGCCCAGTCGCGGGAGCTCCCCTGCCCGTACGACGCGCCCGCGATCACGACGAGCGGCGTCCGCTCCGCCCGATAACGGAGGGCGGCGTCGTAGATCGTCAGAAGGTCGCCGCTCGGCTGGTGGACCGTCCATCCGCCCTCCCTCCCGCCGGCCATCGAGTTGCGCAGGCGGACGTTCGCGAAGGTACCCCGGATCATCACCTCGTGATTGCCGCGCCGCGCCCCGTAGGTATTGAACTCGGACTCCACAACCCCGTGCTCCTTGAGGTAGAGGCCGGCCGGACTCTCCATCGGGATCTCGCCGGCGGGCGAGATATGGTCGGTCGTGACCCGGTCGCCGAGCATGACGAGGATCCGCCCCCCCGTGACGAGGTCCCCCGCCCCGCCGTCGGTCGGGGGCGGCAGGTCGAAGTACGGAGGTATCCGGAGGTAGGTCGACGCCGGATCGACGGGGTACTCGGGGGAATCGACGGTCTCGAGCGCGTTCCAGTGCGGGTCGCCGACAGTGATCTCCCGGTATTTGTCCCGGAACATGGCCGGGTCCATCGACGACGCGACCGCGCGGCGAACCTCCTCGGCGGCCGGCCAGATCTCCTTGAGAAAGACCGGCGCGCCGGACCGGTCGTGCCCTACGGGTTCCCGAGTCAGGTCGACATCGACCCTCCCCGCCAGCGCGTAGGCGACCACGAGGAGGGGGGAGGCGAGGTAGTTGGCCCGAACCTGGTTGTGGATGCGCGCTTCGAAGTTCCGGTTGCCGCTCAGCACGGCGGCGACGTAGAGATCGTCCTCCGCGACCCGGCTCGCCACCTCCGGCGGCAGCGGACCGCTGTTGCCGATGCAGGTGGTGCAGCCGTAGCCGACGAGCCGGAAGCCCAGCTCGCTGAGCGGCGCCATCAGCCCGGCGCGCTCGAGGTACGTGGTCACAACCTTCGACCCGGGCGCGAGGGAGGTCTTGACATAGGACGGCACCGCAAGACCGCGCGCGAGGGCGTTCCTCGCGAGCATGCCCGCCCCGAGCATCACGACGGGGTTCGACGTGTTCGTGCAGCTGGTGATCGCGGCGATGACGACCGAGCCGTCGCGCACGCCGTTCGCGGGCGGGGGCGAACTCCGAGCCGGGTGGCCCTTGCGGTAGCCGTCCACGGCGCGTCGGAACGAAGCAGGGACCTGGGGAAGCGGCATGCTCTCTTCCGGGTTCTTGGGCCCCGCGACGGTCGCGACGACCGCACCGAGGTCGAACTCGAGGTGGTCGGAGAACTCGAGCGGCGGATCCTCGGGGGTCGGCCACCAGCCCTGGGCCTTCGCGTACGCCTCGACGCGGGCGATGTGGGCCGGTTCCCGTCCCGTGGCCCGTAGGTACTCGAGCGTGGCGTCATCGATCGGGAACAGCGCGGACGTCGCCCCGTACTCCGGGCACATGTTCGTGATCGTGGCGCGGTCGGGT
>JAKIWS010000030.1 GCA_022749895.1 Thermoplasmata archaeon | reverse complement strand
TCTCAATACACGACCGCGACCGTCCCGCTCCAGATCCTCGTGGCCGGCGCTTTCCTGAGCACCCTGGTCGGTCCCGCGACGGCGACGCAGGTCTCGTACGGGCAGACGAGGTTGCTCCTCTACAACACGATCGCGAGCGCGGTCGCCGACGTCGGCCTGAGCATCGTCCTGATCCCCGTCTGGGGTCTCGCCGGGGCCGCGGTCGCGTGGGCCGTCGCCGCGGCGCTCCAACCGGTGCTCTCGATGGTGGAGCTCGCGGCGCTCCGCCGGGTCCACCCCTTCCGGCGCCACTATCTCGTCCCGCTCGCGGTCACCGGGATCCCCCTCGGACTCCTGTTCGCGACGGGTCTGGTCGCGCCGCCGATCTGGTCGCTACCGTTGCTGGCGTTCGGGGTCGTGGCCTTGTTCGTCCTCGTGGTCCTTCTGAGCGGGAGCCTCGACGAAGGTGACCGCCTGTTGCTCGACGCCGTCGAGCGGCTTCTGGGTCGGCGGTTGACCCTCGTGCGTCGCGTCGGCGCCTGGTGCCTCAACTGGCGGAGGCCGCGACCGCCATCGTCCTGACGGTCGGACGCCCGCGTCCGGACGCACACGGTCCACGAGGAGGAGCCCCACGCCGCCGACCATCAGCAGGAAGACGTACACGGCGAGCGTGTTAGCGAGGTCGACGGCCCCGGCGGCCTGCTCCGCCGCGGTCACCGCGAGGAGCACGAGGGCCGCGACGATCGGAAGTCGCCCATCGAGCCGCGCCCAAAGCGAGTAGCCCAGGTACGCGACGAGCAGTACGAGGAACAATTCCGTGTAGGGAAACGCGGCGATGGGAACGGGGAGAGCCGAGGGGGATAATCGGCTCTTGGGTCGTCGCGCCGGCGGTGCCGAAGACTCCCTTCGTTATACGTGGGTCGGCGCGACCCAGCAAGGTTACATAGGCCGCGACACGTCGGAGAACTAGCGCAGTATCGGCGCTGTCCATGGCCGCTTCTCCTAGGAAAAAGCACGCCGTCCCGATCGCCTTGGGGCTCGGCATGCTGGGGGTCATCATCGCCGCGGGGCTATCCCCCAACACGGGGGCGGCTCCCGCCCAGACGACGTGCCCGTACGGGGTCTGCCCGACGGCCTCCAACGGCATTGCCTCCTGGGAGATCGCCCTCGTCGTCATCATCCTCCTCGCCGCGGCGTTGCTCGCCGTGCTGCTCCTCCGCCGCCGCAACCGGGGCGGTCCACCGGGCGAAGCACCTAGCGGAGCCATGGGGCCCTCCATCGCGGGCGGACCGGGCATGACCCCGCTCGAGCCCCCGATCATCGCGCCGTACGTGGAGACGCCCGAGGACATCGGCGCACCACCGGTCGCCCCGCCCGCCCCCCCGGTGCCCCCGCCCACGGACGGCGAGGGAGACATCGACTCGCTGCTCAAGGAGCTCGACACGATCAGCGGAGAGATCCTCAAGCGGGGAGCCCCCACGAAGACCCCGCCGGTCATCCCGGATTCCGGCGGGTCGCCGCCCCCGAGTTAGGGTGTCGCGTCCCGCCGCCATCGATTAATACGCCTCCCGCGGTATTTTTGGTGATGAGCGTCGCAGCGTCCGCGCTGGGCGAGGTTGACCTACTCGGTCAGCTGGCGGCCGCGATCGCGCACGCCCCCCGGCCCGTCCAGGGGATCGAGGTCGGCATTGGCCTCTCCATCGCCCTCGGGAAGCGGCGGCCCGCGGTCACCTGCGGGGGCTGCTCCACGCCGCTGGAGTTCCAGGGCATCCCGGCGCAGACCAACGCCCGCATGGCCGAACCGTTCCGCCTTATCCTCGCTCCCCCGGTCGGCGCGTGAGCCGACGCACCGCTCCCGCCCGAGGCGGACGATGATCTCGCTTCCGATCATCGAGACCGTCGTCAATTCGATCACGTTCATCATGATGAGCGCGGGCCTCGCGGGCCTGTTCGCCCTCATGGCCGTGGAGAGCTTCGGCATCCCGCCGCTCCCCAGCGAGATCATCCTCCCGTTCGCGGGGTTCCTGGTCGCAGCGGGGACGTACTCCTTCCCGGCCGCCTTCGCGGCGGCGCTCATCGGGGGGGTCACCGGGTCGTACGTGGGGTACGCCGTCGGCCGCTACGGGCGGAAGTTCCTCGTCCGAGGTCCGAAGTTCATCCGGCTCGACCCGAAGCATCTCGCGTCGATGGATTCGTTCTTCACGCGGCACGGTGAAGGGACGGTCCTGTTTGCTCGGCTGGTGCCGATCGTCCGCGCGTACATCAGCTACCCCGCGGGGGCCGCGAAGATGTCGCCGGGCCGGTTCGGGATCTACACGGCCATCGGAGCCGCGCCGTTCACGTTCGTGCTGATGTACGCAGGCTACGTGCTCAACCAACGATGGCACGACATCGTGCCGTACTTCCAGAAGCTCGACTACGTCGCGGCCGGCTTCATCGTGGTCGCCCTGGTCTACCTGTTGCTACGCTGGCGCGGGGTCATCACGTCGGGGTTCCCACCCCGGAGGGCGCCGAAGGTTGCGGCACCGGGCGCCCCCGAACCGGAACCGACTCCGACATCGACCGGACCGTAACCTCGGGACCGGGCTCCTCCCGTCCCCTCGACGCGCCCACGCTCATCGTCGCTCGGAACCCGGCGACGACGGAACGAGAGCACGGTCGACGTACTCGGGCCGAACCAGACGACCGATGGGCCGTCCCACGTACTCGCCCCCCTCGACGATCCGTTCGCCTCGGAGGTAATGCTCCCGGGGGAAGATCGCCTCCCAACCTTCGAAGGCGGTCCACCCGCACGGGGCGTGAAGGTCCCGCGCGTGAAGTCGCCGCCGTTTCCGGAAATCGACCACGAGGAAGTTCGCATCGTGGCCAACCGCGAGTCGCCCCTCGGGCTGCCCCAGCCACCGCGCCGGACGGTCGCACGCGGCGGCTTGGAGCGTCGCGAAGGCGAGCTCGCTCTGCCGGACCCGGGCGAGCAGGAGGGGGACGGTCGTCTCCACGCCCGGCATCCCGCTCGGTGCCAGGGCATAGGGCTGATCCTTCGCCGCGGCCGAATGGGGGGCGTGGTCGCTCGCCAGGAACGGGATCTCTCCTGCGCGGAACGCTTCCCACAGTTTCGCGCGCTCGACCTCCGGTCGGAGCGGGGGGTTGACCTTCCGCCGGGCATCCGTGCTGGAGCTGGCCGCCAACAACAGGTGATGCGCGGTCGCCTCGGACGCGTGGCCCGCCTGCACGACCGCACGGAGAGCGTCGACAGTGGTCACGTGGGCGACGTCGAGCCTCAATCCGGCCGGCACCGCGGCCACGAGGCGAGTGATCGCGGCGGCTTCGGCCCGCGCCGGCCGATGGGCATCCCACCCCGCGGAGGTGGTGGCCGGGTCGAGCTCCGAGAACAGGGCGGGGTCTTCGGCGTGGACGGTGAGCGAAAGTCCCGATCGTGCGACGCTCTCGAGGATAGGTCCGAGCTCGGTCTCGTCCGGCGTCGCTTCGACGTTCGTGGAGGGGCTCAGGTACAGCTTGAACCCCGCCGACCCCGCGGCCAGGATCGGGATCCGTCCCGCGCGCTGGGCAGAGGCGAGCAGCGCGGCATCGACCGCGAGACGCCCCCGGGTCCGTGCGACCTTGGACTCGAGACGAGAGAGACGGTCCATGAGCGGACGCGTATTCGGCATGTCCGCGACGAGGCCGACCCCGCCGAGCGCCGCCTGTCGGGTCCCCGAAGCGAAGTCCTCGACCTCGTCCGGGCCGCCCGGATCGCGGAAGTGGACGTGCAGGTCGGTCGCGGACGGCATCAACACAGCGTCGCCCAGATCGCGCCGTCGCTCACCGGTGACGCTTTTCTTGACGGCGACGATCCGTCCCCCCTCGCCGACGCCGACCTCGATGGGTTGGAGGCGTCCGCGCAGCCAAGCCCGCCCGGCCACGACGAGTTGGGCGGTCTCGGCGGGAGGTCCTGAACTCCCTGATCGTGAGCGCGCCCGGCCCGGCACCGTGCGACCGACCGGCCGGCCCCATATAGGCCAACCTTGGCCCGGGCCGCCTGAAGGGGTGACCCTGATATCGGGGCGGCGGCGATGCGGGAGCGCATGACCTCCCCCGCGCGTTCGTCCGGGTGGACCTACGCTCGGGCCGGGGTCGACCGTGGCGCGACCGCCACCGCGCTTCGTGCCTTGCTCGCGGCAGCACGAACCTCACGCCGTCCGGAGTTCGGCCGCCCCGTGGCCCTTCCGGGTCACTACGCGGGGCTGGTCCGTGTTGGGCGGGAGACCCTCGCCCTGACGACGGACACCGTCGGGACGAAAGTCCTCGTCGCGGGCGCGCTGCACCGCTGGGCGGAGGTCGGCGAGGATCTCGTCGCGATCAACGTGAACGACCTCGCCGCCGTCGGCGCGCGGCCGATCGGGCTCGTCGACTGCATCTCCTGTCCCGCGCCGGACGCGGCGGTGTTCCGCGAGATCGGGAAGGGACTCCGGCGGGGTCTCCAGGCCGCCGGGTGCGGACTTCTGGGGGGCGAAACGGCGATCGTGCCATCGATCGTGCGGGGGATCGACCTCGGCGGGACCGCCCTCGGACATTTCCCGCCGGGTCGGCGCCCGGTCACCGGAGCGGCGATCCGGGAAGGCGATCAGATCCTCGGCGTACCTTCGTCCGGCTTCCACGCGAACGGATTCACGCTCATCCGCCGTGTGCTCGAGGCGCGGGGGGTCGACCTCACTCGACCCCGCCCGGGCCACCGGGTCCCGGTAGGCGTCGAGCTCCTGCGCCCTACCCGAACGTACGTGCGTCCCGTGGAGGCCGTGGCGGGGATGCACGGCGTGCACGGGTTCGCGCACATCTCGGGGGGCGGGGTCCGCAACCTCCTGCGCCTCAACACCCGGGTACGGTTCGAGCTGAGCGACTGGCCCCCGGTCGGTGGGCTCGAGCAGTGGTTCGCTTCGCTGGGGGACCTCGCGACCTCGGAGATGTTCCAGACATTCAACATGGGGATCGGATTCATCGTGATCGTCGGGCGACGGAGTGCCACCTCCGTTCTGCAACGGCTCCGGGCGGCCGGGGCCCCGGACGCGATCCGGATCGGATCCGTGGCAGCCGGTCGTGGCGTGCGCGTCCCGGCACACGACGTAACGTTCGCCGACTACGCTGGCCTCGCGTAGATTCCGACCGCAAGGCCTACGAAACGGTAAATCGGGTATCCTCGTCCGCCCGTCGTGGCGGTGAGCCGTCTCGCGCTGGTCGCCTCCATCGCCGCGCTCCTCGCCGCCGTCTTGTGGGCGTCGTACTACTTCTTCGTCCTCGCGGTGACCCCGCGGGTCGCGCCCGCCGCGCTGATCGTCTGGCCGTTCCTCTTTGGAGGCGCCGCCTACACCGCCCTCACCGTCGCGCAGGGCCACGGGCGCGTGTGGCTCCGATTGTTCACCGATTGGGAGGCCTGGGCCCGCGTCGGGTTGATCCTGGCGATGCAGCTCGGAGTGCTCGCGTCGACGTACCTGGCCGGGGCGATCGACACGTCGATCCTCTCCTTGGTCGGTGACGTGGTCCTCACCCCGTTGCTGGTGATGATCCTCCTGCGGGAAGGGCGGGAGAAGTCCCGCTCGCCGGCGTTCCTCCTCGGCGTCTCCCTGAGCTCCGTCGGCGCGATCCTCACCATCGTCGCCGGTGGGAGCCCCCGGCCACTCACGGGCATCGCGTGGGTCGTCGCGCCCCTCGTGGCGATCGTGGTGGCGTTCTACTTTCTCGCCGCGGCCCACGCCAGCCGCCGCCTTCCGTCGTCGGCCGTCGTCTCCCAGTCGATCGTGGGGGGCGGACTCCTGGGTCTGGTGGGTGCCCTCGCGTTCCCCGGCGGCGCCGCGTCGCTCGCGATCCCGTCCCCGATCGACCTGGGCCTGGTCGCGGCGCTCGGGCTCACGAGCTTCTTCCTCGCGGAGGTGCTGTACTTCGGGGCGATCGAGCGCGCCGGACTGATCCTGCCGGCGATGCTCATGGCGTCGATCCCCATTTTCACGGTCATTCTCTCCGTCCCCCTCCTCGGATTCCGAGCGCCGATCCTCGCGCTCCTCGGCATCCCGATCGCGCTCGTTGGGGCGATCCTCGCCCTCCAGGGCGTCAACGCGCCGTGGCGGTCGGAGTACCGGCGGGCCGCGAAGGTCGCGCCCGACCCGAAGTAGTTCTTACAGTTTCTTGAGCGCCTGGACGGTCTTGCCGACGGTATCCTGGGCATCGCCGTAGAGCAAGCGGGTGTTGTCGCGGTAGAAGAGATCGTTCTCGATCCCGGCGAACCCCTTGCCCTGACCGCGCTTCAGCACGATCACGTTCTTCGCCCGCTCCACGTCCAGGATCGGCATGCCGAAGAGCGCGCTTCCCTGACGGTGGGCCGCAGGGTTCACGACATCGTTGGCCCCGATCACGAGGACCACGTCGGCGCTGTCGAACTCCGGGTTGATCTCGTCCCGGTCGTAGAGCCGGTCGTACGGGACGCCAGCCTCGGCGAGGAGGACGTTCATGTGGCCGGGCATGCGGCCCGCCACCGGGTGGATGGCGAACTTCACTGTGATGCCCCTCGCCTCGAGGACGTCCGTGAGCTCCTTGACCTTCTGCTGCGCCTGCGCCACCGCCATCCCGTACCCGGGGGCGATCACGACCTTCTGGGCGTACGCCAGCATCACCGCGACGTCCTCGACGTCGATCGGCTTCATGGCGCCGGCCATGGTGGTGCCGGTCTCCTCCGTCGCCCCGAAGGCCCCGAACAATACGTTGCCCACCGAGCGGTTCATGGCACGGGCCATGAGGAGGGTGAGGAGCGAACCGGCCGCGCCCACGAGGGTGCCGGCGACCACCATCGCGTAGTTCTGCAGGGCGAAGCCGTCCATCGCGACCGCGAGGCCGGTCAGGGCATTGTAGAGCGAGATCACGACCGGCATGTCCGCCCCGCCGATCGGGAGCGTCATCAGGAACCCGAAGCCGAGGGCGAGGACGAAGAACGGGAGCAAGGGCGGGAACGGGAGGAGGTGCCCTACCGCCGGGTCGAGCAGCAGGAATCCCAGCCCGATCGCCCCGGCGAGGACCACGAGATTGGTCGGCTGCTGGAGCGGGTAGGTGATCGGGCGGGAGCGCAGCCAACCTTGCAGTTTGAGAAATGCGATGAGGCTCCCGGCGAAGGACACCGCTCCGATGAGACCCCCGACGACGCTGAGCGAGGAATCGGAGAACGCGGTCCCGGGCGTGAGAAGCTGGACCGCGGCGATGCCGGCGGCGGCGCCCCCGCCCATCCCGTTGTAGATCGCGACCATCTGCGGCATGTCGGTCATCGCGACGCGCTTCGCCGCGATCCACCCGATCCCGCCGCCGACGGCGATCCCGATGGCGATGAGGGCGAAGTTGCCCATGCCGGGAAGGAAGAACGTCGCACCCGTCGCGATCAGCATCGCGACGCCCGCGTAGACGATCCCGCTCCGGGCGGTGAGCGGGTGGCTCATCCGCTGGAGCCCGACGACGAACGTGATGACCGTAACGAGGTAGATCACCTCGACGATATCCGACGTCATCCCGACCCCGGCTTCTTCGCCTTCGAGCGGTCGAACATGCCGAGGATGCGGACGGTGACCGCGTAGCCGCCGGTGACGTTCGCGGCGCCGAGGACGACGGCGACGAACCCCACGACCTGTTCGAGCGGGGTCTGGGCGAGCCCCAGCGCGACCATCGCCCCGACGAGGACGATCCCGTGGATGAAGTTCGAACCCGACATGAGCGGGGTGTGCAAGAGCACGGGGACCCGCGAGATGACGGAGTAGCCGGTGAACGCGGCCAGGATGCCGATGTAGAGGGCGACGAACAGGTCGGAGATCATTTGGCCGCCCCGGCGAGCAGCTCCCGCGTCGGCGCGTGGCGGACTTCGCCGCCGCTCACGAGGAGGCTGGCGGCGAGGATCTCATCGTCGAAGGTCGGGACGAGTTTTCCGTCGGCCCCGAGCAGCAAGCCGAGGAACGCCTGCAAGTTCCGCGCGTACATCTGGCTCGCGTGGAAGGCGACCTGGCTCGGGAGGTTGAGCGGACCCCATACGGTGACCTCGTGCTCGACGATCTTCTCGCCCGGGCGCGTGGTCTCGCAGTTGCCCCCGGACTCGGCCGCGAGGTCGACGACGACCGATCCCGGTTTCATCTTGGCGACCACGTCGCGGCCGATGAGCCGCGGGGCACGACGGCCGGGAACATTGGCCGTCGTGATCACGATGTCCGCCTGGGCGACGGCGGTCGCGACCATCGCCTGTTCCTGCACCTTCTCTTCCGGGGTGAGCTCCCGCGCGTAGCCGCCGACCCCTTCGGCGTTGATTGCGAGCTCGAGGAACTTCGCCCCCAGGCTCCGGACCTGTTCACCGGCCGCCCGCCGAACATCGTACCCCTCCACGACCGCGCCCAGGCGCTTCGCCGTGGCGATCGCCATGAGTCCCGCGACGCCCGCCCCGAGCACGAGCACCTTCGCCGGACGGATCGTCCCGGCGGCGGTCGTCAGCATCGGGAGGAATCGCGGACACGCCTCCGCGCCGAGGAGCGTCGCGACGTACCCGGCGGCGCTCGCCTGGGAGGAGAGAGCGTCCATGCTCTGCGCGCGGGTGATACGGGGGATCAGTTCGACCGCGAACGCCGAGAGACCTCGCGCCTGCATCCGCTTCACCGTCTCGAGGTTGCGGGACGGGCTCAGGAAACCCACGACGATCGCTCCCGGATGGAGGCGGTCGAGCTCCTCGGGGGGCGGCGGCTGCACGACGAGCAGGACGTCCGCCGACGCAAACAAGGCGGTGCGGTCCGAAACGAGCTTCGCGCCCGCCTGCGCGTACTCCGCGTCGGGGTAGTACGAGGCCCCGCCCGACCCGCTCTCGACCTCCACGGAGGCGCCGCCTTTCGTGAGCTTCGCCACCACCTCGGGAACGAGGGCCACCCTCCGCTCCCCGGGAGCGCCCTCTTTCGGAACGGCGAGAACGACCACCATCAGTACCTCCCGCGTCCAATCGGGGGGGTTTATACCGCCTCCGGGCGGACGCTCAGCGCCCGCGAGAGATGCGGCCGACTTCCCGGGGTGGAGGCGTCGTTTTCACAACGTCGTCTGGCGGCGGGTCGGCGGCTTCGCGACCTCGGTCACCGGCGTGTCGAGCGTCACGGCGTCCTCGTCGTCGCGGACGCGGGAGCTCCCCGGGCCCCCGCCGAGCCGCTTCTGGTGGCTGCCCCGGAGCAAGGCCTCCGCGTCCCAGTCGAACACCTCCGTCACGCGCGCCAACGTCTGCGCGACCCGGTCCGCGTAGTACGTAAAGTCGGGCTGGCCGGTGAACGGGCGACCGGCGATCCACGGGACGATCTCCTGAGGGCGTTTCTTCGCGTCGGTGACGATCCAGGCGACCTTCATGCCCGGGATGACGTCGTAGCCCTCCGCCTTCAGTTGCTTGAACACCCGGAGGAACGGGAGGGCATCCCGGGTCGATTCGTTGTACTGCTCCTCCGCACGGACCGTTCGCGCGATGACGAGCTCCGCCACGGGCACCTTGCCCGCCGCGCACCGCTCCACGAGCTCGCGGGCCCGGCGGACGGCCGCATCGGTGTCGCCCTTGAGGACCAGGTCGAACACCTCGAGCAGGGAGGCCGATTGGTAATCGAAGGCATCCGTGCGGCGGTTCTCGTAGCCGCGGATGACCAGTTCCTCTTTGGGGAAGATCGTCCGCCCGACGTACCGCTTCTTGGCGCCGTGCGAGAAGAACGCCTCGTAGACGGACTGGAATTCGAAGGTGGCCCCGCCTGTCGTGAACCGCTTGGCGATCGTCTCGCCGAACTCCTTCGCACCCTCGGCCGAGGTGACCGGGGAGCGGACGAACACGCTGTCGGTGTCGGAATACACGACCTCGTAACCGTCGGTCTCCAGCGACCGGATGATCGTGGTGATCGCCTCCCGGGCAAACGAGGTGATCGCGGAACCGATGGTCTTGTCGGTGAACCGATAGAAGCTCGAGGCCAGGACCCCGTAGAAGGAGTTCATCAGGATTTTGACCGCGTACTGGAGCCCGTCATAGTACGTCTGCAACTCCGGCGCGGTCGCCGCTCGGCCGAGCTCCCGAAACCGGTCGCGTTGGGCGAGCAGATCCCCGAGGATCTGAGGGATCAAGCCTTCGCGGACCTCTTTGGGAACGAACTTCGCGCCGGACGGGGCGACGGTCGTGCCCTCGGGCGAGAGCGTCGTGAAACAGAGATTCTTCGCGATGATGATGCTCGGGTACATCGACTTGAAGTCGAGCACAACGACCCACCGGTACAGACCGGGCCGGATTTCGTAAACGAAACCACCCTCGATCGGCGCCTCGCGCCGGTTGTACCGATTCGGGGGCACGCCGATATGAGCGCGGTCGGCGCGCGGAATCAGCAGGGCGTCAATGAAGAGGGAGGTCCGGCCGTTGAGCCCCTCTTCCAGGGGAAGATGCGCAACGGTGGCCAAGTCGGCGGCCTTGTCGATCGATCGGAGTCGCTCGAGGATCTTGAGGGCGAGCTCGGCGTCCTTCTCGCAGTACTGCTGAACGAGCTCGGGGTCTTTCGCCCACTCGGCTTCGATGTTCCGCCGGTCGACGTCGAGTTTCTTCTCGCCGAGGAGGGTCCGGGCCACGTAGTCGAGGCTCTCTTGCTTGGGGTGCAGCTCTCGGCGAGCCGACCACCAGGCGTCCGCGATAACCCGCCCGCTCACCCGCCAGAGCCGCTCGCCGGCGTCCCGCGCCGGACCCCGGTCCCGCCCCAGCGGGAGGTTCGGCATCCCCGCGACCCCGGAACGCTCGAGGAGCAGCGGGATGTCGTACCCGCCGATGTTGTACCCCGTGATGACGTCGGGGTCCTCCTTCTCAACGATGCTTGCGAACTTCTCGAGCATCTCCCGTTCCGGGACGTTGGCGATGCGGAACGTGCTCACGGGGGTCCCGCCCCGGTGGACCACGCCGCAGATCGTGAAGATCGTCCGCTCCCGGATCGCGTTCTCGATGTCGAAGGAAAGGACGGTCAGCGGCGGGCGGAACGGCTCCGCCGGCGCGATGTCGCGGTCCTCGGAGGTGACCACGCGGAGCACCCTGAGGGCCGAAGGGTACTGCGCGACGATCTCCGCGGGTTCGTCCTCGGCCTCGAAGCGGAGCGTCAGCCCAAGTCCCTTGTCGTAGAGGAACCGGTGGACGAAAGGAATGTCGCAGGCGATCACGTTCGGCTCGTCGCCGCTCTTGCGGTACCGTTCGCGATACTCCGGGACGGTCCACGGGTTGGTGACGGTCACCCGAAGCGCCGGCCGGACTTTCCCGCCGACCCAGGTCTCGATCTCTTTGAGTTCCTTGACCTGAGCGTCGGCGCCCAGCCTTGCGCGCGCGTCCGCGTCCGGCTCCACGAGAACGAAGTACGGTCGGAACCCGTAGTACCGTGCGACGATGCTCTCCCCCGTCTTCGAGCGGCCGAACAGCTCGAGGACGACGCCCCCCTCGACGGAGCGGTACGTACCGCCGATGAGGAAGAGGTCGACCGCGACCACGGTCCGGGACCGGGCCAGTCCCTATACCGTTTCGCGGCGGGCCGCACCCAGGAAGCGCGCCAGCGCCCCGAGATCGTCGAGCCAGCGGTTCCGGAGTCGTGGGTCGTGAAGAGGAGCCGCGGGATGTAGGAGGGGGAAGAGTTCGGCCGCTCCGGTGCTCCGAGGATGCCCCGAAGCGACCGTGATGGCCGGTGCTGAGGGGTCGAGGGCCTTCAGCGCGTGAGCCCCGAGCGGCACGACGACCTCCGGCCTTAGCGTCGCCAGTTGTTGGTCGAGGAACGGTCGGCAGGCGGCCGCGGCCGCGCGGTCGAAGCGGTTGTTCGGGGGACGGCACTTGATGAGGTTGAGGTACCCCACCGACGGAAGCTGAACTCCGGTTTCGCCCAGAGCCCGATCCAATCGCTTGCCCGCCCGTCCGACGAACGGGACTCCCTGACGGTCTTCCTCGGCGCCCGGTGCCTCCCCGACGAAGAGCACTCGTGGCGACGACGGGCCGCGGTAGACGACCACCTGGGTCCGTTGATATCCAAGCGGGCAACGGCGACAGGCCGCGATCTCGGCATCCAGGGCCGACCGCGCTCCGTTGGATCCGGGCAGGCTCCCCGGAGTCGGACTGGGACGACGCATGATCGGCCCCGGAGTAGCGGTCGAGCTTTCATCGTTGCCCCGGCGCAACCGAGAGTCGCCCTCCGCTCCGCCCTCGCCGTGCACCGCGAATCTCGCCGGCACGAATCTTAAATACCGGGGCCCGGTGGGACGCCTCCCTCCGAGAGAAATCGATGTCTCCACCGCCGTCCGGACTGAATACGGCGGGCCGTCTTCAGGCCCTCCGCCAGCGGCGACGCTGGTCGGACCGGTACTACAAGCGACGTATCCTCCACCTCAAGGAGAAATCCGACCCCTTGGAAGGGGCCCCGCAGGCTCGCGGGATCGTCATCGAGAAGGTCGGCGTCGAAGCCAAGCAGCCGAATTCCGCCATCCGGAAGTGCGTGAAGGTCCAGCTGATCAAGAACGGGCGCCAGATCACCGCGTTCGCGGTCGGGGACGGCGCCATCAATTTCATCGACGAACACGACGAAGTGATGGTCGAGGGGATCGGCGGTCGCATGGGCCGTTCCTACGGCGACATCCCCGGCGTCCGGTACAAGGTAATCCAGGTCAACGCCGTTTCGCTCGATGAGCTCGTGCGCGGGCGCAAGGAGAAGCCGCAGCGATGAGGGGTGGGACGCCGACCCTCCCGGGCCTGGAGCCGGAAGAGACCGCGGGCCCGATCGTTCAGCGCCCCGTGGCCCCGCCGCCCCCGCCGTTCCCGATCCCGCCCCTGTTCGGCAAGTACTCGTTCGAGGGGATCGAGGTCCACGACCCGGGGCTGCAGCCGTACCTCTACCTCCACCCGATCTACGCGCCGCACTCGGAGGGGAAGCTCTCCGGCCGGCCGTTCATGAAGACCCACATGCACCTCGTCGAGCGGCTCGCGAACCACCTGATGAAGGGCGGCAAGTTCACGGGCAAGAAGTCGAAAGCGCTCGCGACCGTCCGGTCCGCCTTCGACGAGCTCTACGAGAAGGAGAAGAAGAACCCGCTCCAGCTCCTCGTCGACGCGGTCGAGAACGCCGCGCCCCGGGAAGAGGTCACCCGGCTCCAGTTCGGCGGGATCTCCGTTCCGCGCGCCGTGGACGCCTCGCCGGCGCGCCGGGTCGGGGTCGCCATCCGCAACCTCGCCCAGGGTGCGATCACGGCGTCCCGCAAGTCGACGACCGCGATCCACTCGTGCCTCGCCCGGGAGATCGGCCTCGCGGCCAAAGGCGACCTAACGAGCTACGCCGTCGGCCGCAAGGAAGAGGTCGAGCGGGTCGCGCAGTCGGCGCGGTAGCGCGCGAGGAGGGCGCGCAACGATGACGCACATCCGAAGCGAGCTGGCGAAGGCCATCCCCGACATGATGCGCCAGACCGACAAGATCCGGAACATCGGCATCGTCGCGCACATCCACCACGGCAAGACGACGCTCAGCGACAACCTGCTGGCGGCCGCCGGGATGATCTCGAACGAGCTCGCGGGAAAGCAGCTCTACCTCAACTTCGACGAGCAGGAGCAGGCCCGCCTCCTCACGATCAACAACGCCGACGTCACGATCGTCCACGAGTACGAGGGCCAGCAGTTCCTGATCAACCTCATCGACACTCCGGGCCACGTCGACTTCGGCGGGGACGTCACCCGGGCGATGCGCGCCGTCGACGGGGCGGTCGTCGTCGTTTGCGCCGTCGAGGGCGTCATGGCGCAGACCGAGACGGTGCTCCGGCAGGCCCTCCGGGAGAAGGTGAAACCGGTCCTGTTCATCAACAAGGTCGACCGGGCGATCAAGGAGCTCAAGCTGACCCCCGAGTCCCTGCAGAAACGGTTCACGACGATCATCGCCGAGGTCAACGAGCTGATCCGGAAGATGGCCCCGGACGAGTTCATCGACGAGTGGTCGGTCGACCCTCGGGACGGCTCGGTCGCCTTCGGGAGCGGCTACGAGAACTGGGCGATCAGCATTCCCTACATGAAGAAAACCGGCGTGAACTTCAAGGACATCATCGAGTACGTCTCGACCGGCCGTTCGCGCGAGATCGCCCAGAAGGCGAAGATCAACGACGTCGTCTTCGACATGGTGGTCAAGCACCTTCCGACGCCGCACACGGCGCAGCGCTACCGGATCCCGAACATCTGGAAGGGGGACATCGATTCCGTCGTCGGCAAGGCGATGATGGACACGAACAAGGACGGCCCGACGGCGTTCATGGTCACCGACATCACGATGGACCCCAATGCGGGCGAGATCGCGACCGGCCGCGTTTTCTCCGGGCGCATCGCCAAGGGGATGGAGCTCAACGTGATCGGGACGAAGGCCCACAACCGGGTCCAGCACGTGAGCCTGTTCATGGGCCCCGAGCGGCTCATGGTCGAGGAGGTCACCGCCGGGAACATCGCCGCGGTGATCGGGCTCACCGACGCGTTCGCCGGGACGACGATGTCGAACGCCGTCGACATGGTCCCGTTCGAGGAGATCCGTCACGTGAGCGAACCGGTCGTCACGGTCGCGATCGAGCCCAAGCACATGGGTGATCTTCCGAAGCTGATCGAGACGATGCGCAAGATCGCCAAGGAGGACGCGAGCCTGAAGGTCGAGATCAACCAGGAGACCGGCGAGCACCTGCTCTCCGGGATGGGGGAACTCCACCTGGAGATCACCCAGTTCCGCATCATCAACGATTACAAGGTCGAGATCACCGCCTCCACCCCCATCGTGGTCTACCGGGAGACCGTCGGCGGTTCCGGCGGACCGTTCGAAGGAAAGTCACCGAACAAGCACAACAAGTTCTACTTCGAGGTCGAGCCGCTCCCCGAGGCGGTCGCGAAGGCGATCAAGGAAGGGGAGATCCCACAGGGTAAGTCGTTCAAGGACACGAAGACCCTCGTCACGAAGCTCGAAGCGCTCGGCATCTCCCGGGAGGAGGGCCGCGGGATCACCGCCGTCGAGGGGACGAACATCCTGTTCGACGTGACGAAGGGGATCCAGTACCTCAACGAGACGATGGACCTCATCGTCGACGCGTTCAAGGAGGCGATGAACCGCGGCCCGCTCGCGAACGAAAAGGTCTACGGGCTCAAGGCCCGCCTTGTCGACGCAAAGCTGCACGAGGATTCGATCCACCGCGGTCCGGCCCAGACGATCCCGGCGGCCCGGAGCGGCGTCTACGGGGCGATGGTGCTCGGCGGGCGCGTCCTCTTGGAACCGATCCAGCGCGTCACGGTGAACGTTCCGCAGGAGATCCTCTCCGCGGCGACCCGCGAGCTCCAACGCCGGCGGGGCGAGATCCTCGACATGACGAGCGTGGGCGACCTCCAGACGATCGTCGCGAAGGTGCCCGTCGCCGAGATGTTCGGGTTCGCGAGCGACATTCGGAGCGCGACCGCCGGCAAGGTCCTCTGGTCCACCGAGTCGATGGGCTTCGAGCTGATCCCGAAGGAGCTCCAAGGCACGGTCGTCGGCGAGGTTCGCAAGCGACGGGGTCTCAAGCCCGAGCCTTACGACGCGGCGTACTACTCGGGCTGACGCCCGAGATCTCCACCGGGGCTCCCGGGCCCCTGTTGGTCGGCCCACCGCCAGCCGCGGCGGGACGGCCGAACGGCCCCCCTACTCCCGCGCTGCCTCTCTCGGGGGGCGGGGTTCTTTTACTCCGGGCTGATTCGTCCCAGGTGGTCGACCCGCTTCCCCCCTCGGTCGACGCGCCGCGCGAACCGGTCCCGGAGGGCCTCCTACGGCGGTGTCACGAGAACATCGTGGAGGCGATCCGGAACGTCTCCCGAGGCCTGCCCCACTCGCGTATCGAGGAGGAACCGGGCGTCGTCCGGATCGCCACGCCGACCCGTTCCGTGGCCTTCAACGTCGTCTTCGTGACCGAACCCCGCGCTGACGCCACGGCCGTGCTCGCGCGGTCGGCCGCTTTCATGGCCGAGGCCGGCGTCTCCCGATGGAGACTCGAGGCCTCGCCCGGCGCGGAGACCGGTCTCGTAGAGGCCGCCGAGAGGGCCGGATGGAGCCCCAGTGGACCCATCCCGGGAATGCTCCTGTGGCCGATGCCCGCACGGGCTCCCCCGCCCCCGCCCGAACTCCGGATACGCGCGGCCGTGACCCGAAGACAATGGGACACTCTCGTGAAGGTGGGATCGACCGAGATAGGAGCTGAACGTTCGGAGCACTCCGAAATGTGGCGCCCATCCTACCTCACCTCGATCGTCCGGGGCTACATCGGATACGTCGGGAAGCGGCCCGTCGCGACGAGCCTCGGGCTCTCCTACCACGGTGTGGCCGGAATCTACTACGTCGTAACGCTCCCCGAGGAGCGCGGCAAAGGGTACGGCACGGCGCTCAGCTGGAGGGCCGTGATGGGCGGGCGGCGCGACGGTTGTCGGGCGAGCTACCTCCAGGCGAGCGAGTTGGGAGTGCCGGTCTATGCGCGCATGGGCTACCGCACCGTAGCCACCTACCCGGGTTGGATCGCGGGGGTCGCCGGACCCTCGGGGCCCGGCGCGGCGCCTCGGATTCGCTAGCTGGCGACGACCGCGACCCGGTCGAGCGTGGTCTGGGCGCGATCGCGCGGCCCTTCGGCGCTTCGGGAGCGCAACGGCCACGATCCCTCGCGGTCGAGCAGCCATCGTTTCCGCCACAGCCCGAGGCCGAACCCTTTGAGCCCACCGTCATCGCCGACGACCCGGTGGCACGGAATGATGATCGGGATCGGGTTCCGGTGCATCGCTCCCCCGACGGCCCGCGCCGAGCCGGCGTGGCCGGTTCGTCGTGCCAGTTCACCGTAGGTGATGGTGCGGCCGGCGGGAACTCGGAGGAGGGCGTCGTACACACTGCGGTCGAACGCGGAAGCCCCGACCGGCTCGGCCCGAACGTCGAACGTCTCCCGTCGGCGACGGAAGTACTCCGACAGTTGGCGCGGAGGGCTGGCGGGCGGTCCCAAGCTCCGCCGGTGCCAGGCCTCCGGGGGAGCGCCGACCTGGTCGCTGCCACGCTCGAGAAGGTCGACGATGGACACGACCTGGTCCCGATAGACGATGCGGAACGTCCCGATCGGCGTGGGAACGTCGCAGTACTCGAGGCGGTCCGGCATGGCCCGACGCCCGGACGCGGGACAGAGATATGGGTCTTGTGTCGGCGGCCCGGCTACGCGGTCCCGCCGGTGGTGATGCGGAAGTCGGCCGACGATTCCGCAAGCGAGCGGTGCTTCAACAGCACCGCGCGACGCCGGTCCCCGCTCAGTCGTTCGAGGCGGACGATGGTCTTCGCGGCGTGGTTGAGGAACGAACCCCCCAGCGGCTCGAGCGAGCCGTCCCGAAGATTCCGCCAGACCTGGTTGGTCACCAGGACGGGAACGAGCTCCGAGAGGCTCGTCGCGACGAGCAGCCCCAGCTCTTCGGTCAGCGCCTGGCGGCCCTCGTCCTCCGTGTCGGCGCCCAGCGTCAAACGATAGAAGAACGTCGCCGAGTCGAGGACGATCAGACCGATCGGGCGCTTCCGGTTGCGCGCGAGGCCGCACCCCGTCCGGACGGCCCGCGTCTGCTCTTCCAAGCTCTTCGGGGTCGCGATCAGCAAGTGCCGGAGGAGGTCCGGGAGCCGGTCGGCCGTCCCGGCGCTCAGGCGGTCGACGGAGAGTCCCTCGGTGTCGATGTAGACGACCCAACGTCCCGCGAGCGCGACGCGCCGCGCCGCTTCGACGCAGACGATGGTCTTCCCGCTCCCCGCCTCGCCGAAGAGCTCGGTGACGTTGTCGATCTCGAGACCGCCTCCCAAGAGCCGGTCGAGCGCCCCCACGCCCGTCGCGAGTCGCTCGACCGGCATGGGGGGAGAACGACGGCCCGCCGCGCCTTAACGCTCTCCCCGCCGTCGCTCGGTCCCGATCGCGTACGGTTCGCCGAGCTCGGGAGGACGGCTCGTCGCCCCGAACTTGGCGAACGCTTCCGGGTGCTCCGTGTGAACGGGGAAGACCGTGGCGGAGCCCACGGCCTCCACGGTCGATCGGAGCTCGGCCTCCGAGCAGTGGCCGGAAGCGTGCAATTGGTGAAATCGGAGGTCGAAATGGTCGAGCCAGTTGTGCAGCACCCGGTCGTCCAGGTCGTCCTCGCTGAACGGTTCGCTCATCGAGTGGATGAACGGCGTCCCCGCGGGCGGGCGCAGGTCGATGAGCTCCGCGAAGTGGACCAGGTCGAGAGAGAGGAGCAGCTCGCGACCGTGGGCCCGGACGTACTCGGAATCGACCGCGGCGTCCAGGAACGGCTTCTCCCAGTTGTCGAATCGGAGCTTGGGCCGTCGATAGACGAGCAGATCGGGCGTCGTCCCCGGCCGTGGGAGGTGGCCCCCGGGCCATAGGTCGTGGATGCGCGTCAGCAAGTGGGCGGTCTTCAGCGAAACGACGAACGTCCGCCCAGCGGCCCGGGCGGCCTCGTACATCGTGAGGATGCGATCGACGTCGCGCGGATAGTAGGAGACGAGCGCCACCCCGTCCGCCGCGGCCAACACCTCGTCCACCCCCGCGCGGACCCCCGCTTCGTCGAAGTTCTTCCGGGGGTCGGGCCCCGCGCGCGTCCCTTCGATCACGAGCGCCGCCGGTTCGGCCTCCCCGGAGGCGGCGACGAAATCGCGCGTCAATTTCTGCCGGGGACCGTGGGCCCGGTAGTCGCCGGTGTAGGCGATCGTCCCCTCGCGAGTGTGGATGAGGAATCCCGAGGCCCAGGGAACCGAGTGGTCGACCGGATGCGGAACGATTTCGAGGTTCCCGACCTTGACCGGCTTCCGGTCGGCGAGGATCTTCCAGGGATGCTCGCCGTACTTCGTTCCCCGGGAGCCTTCGATCGCTTGGAGAAGGGTGCGAGTACCCTCGTTGACGTGGACGGGGATCTCGGGGTCGATGAGGGGCAGGTATCCCGCGTGGTCGATGTGCGCGTGGCTCACGAAGACGGCGTGGACGTCCGGAGCTTGGTGGGGGAGGTCGCTGTGGGTGAGCGCTTCCCGGGAGAACAACCCCGGGACCCGGGGGATGAGGCCGAACTCGAGCAGGTCCTTGACCGGGCTGACCGACATCCGTGGGGCGAGGTAGTTGACGAAGAATTCGTCGTAGCGGGGGCTGAACGACGGTCCAAAATCGAAGAGGACGCGGTCGGGACCGTCCTCGATGAGGAGCTTGTTCCCGCCGATCTCGCGGACGCCGCCGAGGAAGGTGATGCGCGGCGGGGTCACACCCGGCGGACGGCGTCTCCGGGATATCCGTTGCTCGCGTCGGCGAGCCGCGCGGCCCTATCTAGGGCAGCATCACGGAGGCGGGCGCGAGGGCGGTCGGAACGAAGGCGCCTAACGGGCCTTCAGGACCTTCTTCACGTTCGGGTGCTCCTTCGTGAAAATCTTCCCGCCGCAGTTGTCGCAGCGGACGCCGAACAGGTTCGCGTCGCTCGGGAGGGCTTCCCCGCATCGAATGCATCGGAACATGGTCGCAAATACGACGGGTCGGATTTTAAGGCTTACCGGCGGGGCCCGTCGACGTCGCATCCCGCTCGGAGCGGGTGATCGGGGGCGGCGGGGTGAACAGGTAGGCGCCGCTGGCGTACCGCACGCCGCACCGGCGGCATTCGAAGACTCCGCTCGAGATGCGGTGGATCGTGATCGTCGAGCACCGGGGGCAGGCGGCCGACTTCGCGCGGGCGCGGTCGAGTTCCAGCACCCGGCGTCGGATACGGATCCCGTAGCGCGGACCCATCCAGCCGGTGTTGCCGACCTTCTTCGTCCGCTTGCTCATCGGTTCACGCTCCGGCGGCGAGCGAACGCAGACGGTCGCCGTGCTTGAAAGCTCGCTCGACGATGTCCTTCACGTCGTCCGGCGAGAACGCCCCGATGAGCCCCTTCTGCATCGCGACGACGCGGCCGACCTCGTCGGTCGCGACGGTGAGACGGCCCTGGCAGGCCTTCTCCTCGTCGACGAGCGGGTCGGCGACGATCGCGTCGCCGAGGCGCACGAACGTGCACTCGACCGGTCGGTGCTGGATCTCGAGCGCGTAGTCGGCCTCCGCGAGCCCGAACCGCTTCGCCGGGACGATCGCGTGGGTCAGCGCAGAGAGCGCGGCGAGGGAAGCCGTGTCGATGATGTTCCCGGCATGGTCGAGGACGTGGATGTCGACAAAGCAGGTCCAGCATTTCTCCCCCGGGGTGACGCAGAGGCGGGTCAGGTCGATCGTCTCGGCGGCGCGGATGGCCCGGTCGACGACCCGGGAGACCTCGATCGCTCGCGGGTGGGGGGGGCCGGGTTCAAAGCTGGGCGACGAGAGCGGGATCAGTTCCGCGTTCGTCGTGAGCACGCCGGCGTTCGGGGTGTCCGGGAATGGTTTGCCCGGTTCGAGCTTGATGCCGCAGAGTGCCGCCGTGTCGCCGATGCGGACGAGCGCGGAGCCGTCCGCCGTCGTCACATAGCCGGGCTCGACTGTCACGGTCCGCCAGTCGTCGAGGCCACGACCGTCGATGCGTCGACCGGACTTCGCCAAGTCGAGGATGTGGGTCGTCAGGATCTCGGCGCGGACCTCGTCGCTCATGCGTTGGCCTCCTGGGGGTTCGCGGACGACGGCGCATACCGCTCCCGCAAGGCGCCCTTCATCTTCTCATGGATCTGGCGGCAGCCTTGCACGCCGAGGTCGAGCGCCTGACCGAGCTCCTCCCGGTTCATGTGGCCCTCCATCTGCAGGAGGACCAATCGACCCGACTGGGGCACCATCGCCATCGGCAGGTCGGCTTCGCCGAAGTTGTCCTCCTCCTTCTTCAGGTCGAGCGCGATCGAACCCGCGACCTTCCCGACCGCGACCGACGGCAGCAGATCGACCATCGGGATCCCCGCGTCCGCGAGGGCGACCGAGGCGGCGACGACCCCGGCGCACCGGGTCCCCGCGTTCGCCTGCAGCACCTCGATGTAAACGTCGATCGACGTCCGGGGGAACTCCTCGACGAAGATCACCGACTCGAAGGCTTCCGCGATGACCTTGCTGATCTCCTGGCTGCGCCGGTCGAGACCGGGCCGCTTGCGTTCGTCGACCGAGAACGCGGCCATGTTGTACCGGCACTGAACGATCGCCTTGTTGTTCTCCTGGAGGTGGCGCGGGTGGACCTCGCGCGGCCCGTACACCGCGGCCATCACCTTGTTCATCCCCCACTCCACGAACGCGGAGCCGTCGGCCTGGTTGAGCGCGCCCGCGGTGATCGACAGGGGCCGGAGCTCGTCGAGCCGCCGACCATCGATCCGGCGACCGTCCGGCGTCAGCAGGGTGGGGACTTCCTTCGCGCCTACGCTTCCCATATTAGTTTCTCCGTTGGAAGATGATGTTACGACCCGCCCGAAGCGCCGGGTCCTTCGTACTCGAATCGCTCCACCGCGTTGGATTCGTCCGGGGAGTCCGGGGAGGGTGACGGGGGGGCTCGAGGTTCCGGCGACTCGGTCGGTTGACCGTCCGCATCGAGCGGCTGGGTCGACGTGAGCAGACTGTGGACGCGGTCGGTCAGCCCGGGGAGGTGGCCCTCGTCGTCGATCATCTTGAGGGCGGCGCGGACGCGCTCGATCCCGTCGGGAGGTCCATCGATCCAGATCCGGCCGTTCTGGCCGACGGAGAGCTTGCAGCCGGTCATCCGGCTCAAGGTCTCGATCATCGAGCCGCCGCGGCCGATGACGCGGGGGACGCGGGCGGGGGAGACGAAGACCAACGCTCCGCCGTCGAGCTTGCCGAGGCCGTCTCCGAGCATCGTGACGCCGATTCGCCCGGTGTTCTCGAGGCTCTCGACCGCGACGACGACGCTGTCGCCGACGTGGAGGTAGCGGTCGGTCTCCCCGGGTTCGAGCTTCCACGGAGTGCCCGTGTGGTGGAGCGGCGCCCACCGAGGCGCGCCGATGTCGAGGAGCCAGAACGTTCCCTGGACGTCCGCGACGGTGCCGATGACGACGTCCCCGGCGCTGGGGATGTACCGCCCCGACAGCGGGACCACCCGGACGACGGGCGGCCGCTGCTGGAGAAGTCCCAGGACGCTCGCGTAGGTCTTGCCGCCCGTGCGGTACGTGCCCGGGCCCGGCCGAAGTCCCCCGGCCGCGATTTCGTCGCCCGGGAGAACGAGAGTTCGTCCGTCGCCTACGGGGCCTGAAGCCCCGTCGTGGCCCCGCCCACGCGGGCCGGGCCGATGCCGAGATCCCATGATGTTGACTGCACCGGGCCGCGCGACTTAGGGACGCTATTTAACGAGGGTGGTCTCGGCGGTGCCCTTCGTCCGCGCGTTGAGCTTCTCGTACAGTTCCGTCTGCACGCCGGCGGGGATTTCCAGGACCGCGGACCACGATCCGTCGCTGAGCCACTGCTCGTCGGAGAGCTTGCCGAGACCCTTGATCTCGCCGATCACTTTCGGGAAATGCTGGCCCGGGACCCGGATCTTGATCCGGGCCGTGTCGAACCGGATCGGGAGCAGGGGCCGAAGCTGGTCCACGACCTCGTTCACCTGCGCATCGGCCGGGCGGAACGGGTCGATGTGGACCTTGGCTTCCGTCATCGCGGCATCGATGCGACCGGCGGGGTGAGGGGCCCCGGTTTGCGGGTTCATCGCGTGCCGCGCGATGTGCTCGACGATCTGCTTGCGTTTCGCGCTCTGGAGCTCATGCCGCTGCTCCGTCGTGATCTGGACCTCGCCCTTCAGGATGATCTGGCGGGCGATCTCGACGAGCGAATTCGTATGGAAGATCTTCTCGAGATGTTCGTCGCTGACTTTGTCGCCCTTCCGGGCGTCCTTGAACACCTGCTCGAGGGCGAGCTTGTCGCGGAGGTCGACGTTCTTCCCGTCCTTGAGGTCCTGGACGGCGTGCGGCTCGACGAGCACCTCGAACCGGGAGCCTTGCGTCTCCCACCGCGCCACGACCGCGTTCTGGAGGCTCACGGCCGGCGGCGCATCTCCCTGCCGTCCCCCGCCGGTGGTGGACGGCCGAGCCCTCTTCCCGTCCCGGTTTTCCTTCACCATAGGTGGCGCCGCTCCGCGGCGTCCCGACCTAGGCTCGGCCGGGGCGGTTCCCGCTCGACACGGGTGGGAGGCGGGCAGCGTACTTCTGGCTTTCCTCCGGCGTGTACCGGCGCAGGCCCTGGCCGCGCCGGACGGTGCAGACCTCGACCTGGCCCACGTTCGCCGGGTCTTCCAGCGACTGGCGGAGCCCTTCGAGCGCGAGCAGGATCGCCTGGTCGGCGTCCATGCCGGGC
>JAKIWS010000003.1 GCA_022749895.1 Thermoplasmata archaeon | reverse complement strand
GTACCGCGAGCGCCGCCACCCCCGGACCGTAGAACTCGACGAACTTGTCGACGACCCCTTTCGCGCGGAGCGTCCGGGTCAGCTCGAGCACGGCGTCGGTCGCGGTCGCGCCTTCGGGGAGCTGGCCGGTCAATCGGACGCCGACGACCTCGATCGGAGGCAGCATCGTCGGTTCCCCGAGCATCACCGATTCGGCCTCGATCCCTCCGACGCCCCAGGCGAGCACGCCCAGCCCGTTGACCATCGTCGTGTGGGAATCCGTCCCAACGAGGGTATCGGGGACCGCCACGCCGTGGTCGTGCTCGTCCGGAGCGCGCACGACGGTGGCGAGGTACTCGAGATTCACTTGATGGACGATGCCGTTTCCCGGGGGCACGACGCGCAGGTTGCGGAAGGCGCGCGGGGCCCACTTGAGGAAGTGGTACCGCTCGTGATTGCGGCCGAACTCGCGATCGAGGTTGACCAACAGCGGTTGGGGCCCGCGGAAGCTGTCGACCTGCACGGAGTGGTCGATCACCAGATCGACGGGGACCGACGGGTTCACCCGGGCCACGTCGACGCCTCGGGCCCGGGCCGCGCTCCGCATGGCGCCGAGGTCGACCAGGACCGGGATGCCGGTGAAATCCTGTAGCAGGACGCGGGCAGGGTAGAACGGCAGTTCCACGTCGGCCGGCACGGCCCGGCCGTTCGCCAGGTCCCGGACGAAACCGGCGTCCACGCCCGAATCGGCGGCGCGGCGGACGAGATTCTCCAGCAGGATCCGGACGGTGCGGGGCCGGCGGGCGAGGCGTTCTGGGTCGACGCCGCTGAGCTTGGAGGGCCGGAACAGCCGGAGCCGCTCGGCGGGCGTCGCGAAGTCGTCGGCGACGCCGAGCGGATCGTGGACGGGGGAGGGGTTCATGGCCCGTCGACCCGGAGCCGCTTCTTGACCTCTTTCCCTGAAAGATCTACCGCGGCCGCGTCCTCGTTTAAATACGGGCCCTCGGTCCCCCGCCGGTCCGATGATCCTCAGCGACACGCGCATCCGCCGGGCGATGCGCGAAGGCCGCATCGTCGTCCGACCGTTCCGCCCGAAGTGCTTAGGCTCGAACTCGTACGATGTCCATCTCGGGCCGTATCTCTCGACCTACCGGGACGGGGCGCTCGACGCCCGACGTCCCAACGCGGTGGACGAGTTCAAGATCCCCCCGGAGGGCTTCGTCCTCGTCCCCGGCCAACTGTACTTAGGTGTGACCGAGGAGTACACCGAGACGCACGACTTCGTCCCGTTCCTCGAGGGCAAGTCGAGCGTCGGGCGGTTGGGCGTGGACATCCACTCGACGGCGGGTAAGGGGGACGTGGGCTTCTGCAACTATTGGACGCTCGAGATGTCGGTCAAGCTGCCGGTGCGCGTCTACCGCGGGATGCCGATCGGGCAACTGATCTATTTCGAGGTCGCGGGCGACGTGGCGCACCCCTACGGGGTCAAGAGCTCGGCGAAGTACCGGAAGGTCTCCTCGCACCCGGTCCCTTCCCGCATGCACCTCAACTTCGCGAAGCGTCGCCGGCGGCGGGCGTGACTCCGCGCGCCGTCCCCCCCCGAACGAGATAGAAGGCGGGGCGACCCGGTCGTGCCCGGTGGCGTCGCTCGAGGGGGTCGTGCTCCGCCCCCAACGACTCGCGGTGGACGCCGACGAACCCGAAATTGAACCGCCGGACGAGGTACCCTTCGGCCGAACGCAGGATCGCCGCTTCATCAACGTCCGGTGCGGCGGTGGCCGGTTCCGAACGAAGCAGGGGGAGCACGCGCTCGACGAACGTCGGGATCTCCGGCAGGAACGCCCGAAGTTCCGGGTGGGCCTTCGCGCGCTCCATGACCGATCGGATCGGAGGACCCCCTGCCGGGTCCGCGAGCGCCTCGTGGAGCCACTGCTCCACCGTCCGCTTCCAGGGTTCGGCCACAAAGAAGGTGACCCCATCGGGCACCTCGCCCCGAACCTCCGCGGGTCGGAGGACACTTCGAAGGTCCTCTTCGACGCGCTCGAGGTACTCCTCGGCCGCGACCGCCGACGGCGCGTGGGGCAGGCTCGTCGGGTCCGGGAACGGCAGGGCGGCCATCAACGAGGGCTCGCGTCCGTCCCCCAGCTCCTCGGCGAGGTGGGGGGTCATCGGTACGAGCAAGCGCACCCACACTTCGGCCAGCTTCTGGAGCGCCGGGCCGGGGGACCCTCCCCGAGCGAGGTACCGGCGCTGGAGCGACGGCAGGGTCACATAGACCGTCTCCGCGACCTCGCGCAGCGCGAAGTCGTGGTAGCCCGCCGCGACGTTCTCGAGGGCGGACTTGAGAGAGCTCAGGAGCCACGCGTCGAGCTCTGGGGGACCGCCGGAGCCTTCCCCCTGGGCGGTCCGGATAAGCCGCTCCACGTCGACGAGGCGCTTTTGGGCGGCGTCCGCGACTTCGGGATCCCACTCCACGTCCTGGTACGGAGACGCGGCCGTCAGGAGGAACAGACGGAGCGCGTCGGCGCCCCACCGTTCGATGGCGGCGAGCACCGGGGGGATCTTGCCGCCCTTGCTCGCGATCTCCTTCTTCGAGATCTTTGATCCGCCCGGTCCCGTGAGCCACGAGTGGACGAACAGGCTGCGGGGCTGCAGCTCCGGTGGGAGGAGTTTGACGTGGGTGTAGAGGAACGCGGGAAAGTGGACGCGCTTATGCTCCTTGCCGCCGAGGTTGATGTCGAGCGGGTACCAATAGAGGAACTCACGACGGATCTCGTCCAGCAGGGCGCGGTCCAAAGTGGGTTCGCCGGCGCCCTCGCCGAGGAACACGAAGTCGAAGAACGCGTCGGTGAGGGCGCTCGGCGGGACGCGGCCGTCGGCGACGTAGGGACGGACGATGAAGTACGCCGGGTAGAAAGTGGAGTCGGCGATCGGCTCGATCACGGCGTCCGGCGCGTAGGGGAACGGTGTGCCGAGCCACCGACCGCGCCGCGTGCACGGGCGGTCCTGGAACCAGTCGAGGATCCCGGGCAGTTCGTTGCCGTACTCCTCGGGGTGGGTCGAGAGACGGGCCACGAGTTCCCGCGTCGCGGCCTTCCACGCGGGGTCGCCGTAGTGCAGGAACCACTGATCGTCGATCCGACGGATGCCGACCGCGTGACCGTTCCGGCAGACGACGGGCCGGTCGAACTCGTGGAACTCGAACCCCGCACCTGCCCCGACCAGCGCCCGGGCCGCAGCGAGCCGCGCCTCGCCCACCGGAGCGCCCCCGAGGAGATCGGACCGCATCCGGCCTCGGACGAACTCGAGTCGGTACAGGCGCTCGGTCGCGGAGGCGAGCTGGGCCGCGTCCGCGAGGGTGTTCGCCCCGGTCGCCGTTGCCGCCCGCTGCGCCGGTGGCCCGTGCCCCCGGAGGAGTTCACGTTCGGAACTGGTGAGGGACGCCTCGTCGGGAAACTCGACGATCGTGGGAATCGGGGGGAGGCGATCCCGGTCGCTCGGCGGAAGCGCGGTGACGGCGAGCCAGTCGGCCGGGGCGTGGGCCGGTACGGACATTACGACGCCCGTGCCAATGGCGGCGTCCACGACCGGGCTTCTCAGTACCGGAACCTCGTGTCCCGAAAGCGGGGCGCGAACGACGATGCCGTGGAAGGTGGCCACTTCCTCCGACTTGCCCACACTTCCGCCTAACTGTTCGGCGAGCCTCTGCCCGGCGGCCGGGCTTACGAGGTAGGTCTTCTCGTTCCAGGTCCACGGGACCAACCACCCATCTTCCGAGACCCAGAGGTTGGTGACGCCGAAGATCGTCTCCGGGCGCAGCGTGGCCGTGAGAAGGTACCGCCCGTCCGGCAGCCGGAAGGCGATGGCCGTGTAGATGATCCGCTCCGCGTCGCCGCCGCTCGAAAGGTCGGTCTCGGAGGGATCGACCGATACCGGTCCGCACACCGGGCAAACCGCCGCGAAGTACGGGCCCTTGACCAAGGCCCCCCGCGCATGGAGCCGGTGGAATTGCCACCGGATGAACGCGCGGTAGTCGTCATCGACGGTCGTGACGTACGCCCGCTCGTCGATGAGGAGGCCGAACCGACGGAAGAGCTCCAGGTACGTGCGACCGAGGAACCGGACCGCCGCCTCCGGATCGCTGAGGGCCGCCCACTCGGATTCCGGTACCCCGGCCTCGCGGAGCTGCTGGACGATGATGGGGTCCCGGTCCCGCACCCGCTGGGCGAAGGTGACCGTCGGGAGTCCAGACCCGTGCGTGCCGTTCGGAAAGAAGACCCGGAACCCCCGCATCCGGTGGTAGCGGTGGAGCACGTCCGCGACCGTCAGCCCCCGAAAGTGACCGACGTGGAGGAAGCCGCTCGGGGTCGGGTAGGTGTGGAGGGCGTAGAACTTCGGTTGTCCGTCCCCGCGGATGGCCCGCGCGAGTCCCGCCCGGCTCCAGGCCTCTTGCCAATGTCGCTCCCGGGAGGGGTCCATCGATCGGCGAGAGGAGGCGGCGTCGTATTTGGCGGTGCCGAGAGCGCGGCGGCCATCCCCGAGCGATTCCCTTTTGCGCGGCCCGCCCGTCGCCGGTCCGATGCGGATCATCGAGGTGTTCCACTCGATCCAAGGGGAGGGTCCGTCCACCGGCCTCCGCACCTCGTTCATCCGCACGGCGCGGTGCAATCTGCGCTGCTCCTGGTGCGATACGACCTACTCCTTTGGCGCCGGCCGGGAGAGGTCGATCCCGTCCTTACTCGCGGAGGTCGCCCGGCACCGCACGAAGAACGTCTGCTTGACCGGCGGCGAGCCGCTCCTCCAGTCGGAGAGCATCGACCTCGTTCGGGCGCTTTCCGAGCGAGGGTACGGCACCGTGATCGAGACCGGCGGCTCGCTGGACGTGGGCCCGTACCTCGGAATCCCGGGGGTGGTGCTGAGCGTCGACGTGAAGTGCCCGGCTTCGGGAATGACCGCGAAGAATCGGTGGGAGAATCTGGGACTGCTCCGCCCGACGGACGTCGTGAAGTTCGTGATCCAGGACCGCACCGACTACCTCTACGCGCGGCGCGTGCTGCGCCAGCACCCGATGACCGAGAATGTCGTCTTCCAGCCGGTCTGGGGAACCGACGCCGGAAAGCTCGCCGACTGGGTCCTGCACGACCGGCTGGACGCGCGGGTCCTCCTGCAGGAACACAAGCTCCTTTGGGGGGACGTCCCCGGCCGGTAGCAACTTCGACCGGGGGGGACTCTTATACCGGTCACCCTCCTCCACTCCCGGTTCCGCCGATGGTAGGAGAGTCCCCCTCGGCCCGGACCGTCGTGCAGGGGCCGGACAGCCCGTTTGGGCGGATCCGGTCGATGGTCTTTCCGCGCACCGTGCTCGCGGGCCACGGCGTGCTGAACGAGCTCGGCGCGACCTGTCAACAGTTCGACTTTGCCGAGCGGGGCGTCGTCGTGACCGGCCCGAAGACCCAGGCGATCGCCGGCGATCGCGCGGCGACCATCCTCCGCGAGGCCGGCTTCGAGGTGACCACGATCCTCGCTCACGAGTCGACCGTCGCCGAGGTCGATCGAGTGAGTCAGGAAGCGGAGGCGGCGAGGGCACGCTTCCTCGTCGCCGTCGGGGGAGGGAGCAAGATCGACATCACGAAGGTCGTCGCCGCCCGCCTCAAGATCCCGTTCGTCTCGGTCCCGACCTCGGCGGCCCACGACGGCATCTCCTCCCCGCGCGCCTCCATCAAAGGCTCGGAGACCGTCACAAGCACGCAAGCCGTCGTGCCCATCGGCGTCATCGCCGACACCTCGGTGATCGTCCAGGCCCCGTTCCGCCTGCTGGCTTCCGGCTGCGCGGACGTCGTCTCGAACGTCACCGCCGTCCTCGACTGGAAGCTCGCTCAACGCCTGCGCAACGAGGAGTTCTCCAGCACCGCCGCCACGCTCGCCGAGTACGCGGCGCAGGAGATCGCCGACCACGCCCCGCTCATCAAGCCGAACCTCGAAGAATCGGTGTGGATCGCGATCCGGCCGATGATCGTGGCGGGGATCGCCATGAGCGTGGCGGGCTCGTCCCGTCCGTGTTCCGGGAGCGAGCATCTGTTCAGCCACGCGCTCGACCGCGCCGCCGCACGCCCGGCCTTGCACGGCGAGCAGTGCGGCGTCGGCGCGATCATGATGATGTACCTTCACGGCGGGGACTGGCGCCGCCTGCGGACCGCCCTCCACGCGATCGGCGCTCCGACCACCGCGCGCGAACTCGGCGTGAGCCCGGACGAGGTCGTCGAGTCCTTGGTCCAAGCCCACCGCGTTCGCCCGGAGCGGTACACGATCCTCGGGGACAATGGCCTCAGCCGGGAAGCGGCGGAACGGCTCGCGACCGTGACCGGCGTCATCGGATGAACTCATGGCGGAAATCACCCTCATCGCCCGCAGCGAGGCCCGGCCGGGGTTCGAGTTCGTCTATCTGGGCGGCGCCGCGGTCTGTCGCACCTGCCCGTACCGCCACGCGTGCCTGACGCTCGACGCAGGGAGGAACTACCGGATCACGGCCGTCCGCCCGGTGACCCACCCGTGCGCGCTCCAGGAGACGGAAGCCAACGTCGTCGAGGTCGCGCCGATCTCCCGCTCGCTCGTCGTAGAGTCGCCGCGGGCGATCGTGGGCAGCACGGTCGAGGTGGGGCGGTACGCCTGCAACCGACTCGATTGCCCGAACTGGGGGATCTGCGCCGGCCCCTCGCTCCCGCCGAAGCAGCGGTTCGTCATCGAGAAGGTCGACGCGGAGCCAGCGGAGTGCCGGGTCGGCCGGAACCTCCGGCGGATCGACGCGCGGTAGATGGGATGCGGGGCTGTGGGGTAGCTACGGACTCGGGCACGTGCGCCGGTCCGCTCTACTGGTCCATCCTTCGGGCTTTGGGAGCCCGGGACCCCGATTCAAATTCGGGCAGCCCCATTCCCCGATAAGCCCCGCCGGGGGCTTCCGAGCGGACCTCGGCGGGCTGCCTGCTCGAGCACGAAGCGTGCGTGCGGGCGTCCTCACTTCCGAACTTCGCGAGAGTACTCGGCGGGAGCGAAGATGACCGCGACCCTCAGTTCTTCCGAGATGTCCCCGAACGAGTGTTCCCGACCCGCGGGAACGAACAGCACAGAGCCCGGGCCCACGTTCTCCACGCGGCGTCCGTGGCGGAACCGGCCGCGGCCCGCGAGTACGACGTACACCTCGTCCTCGGTGTGGGGGGTTTGGCGGTCGGTCGCCCCGGCCGGAAGGATGTACACGCCGAGACTGAGATCCGGCACGCGCGCGAGCTCGCGGTAGCTCACCCGGCCCTTCTTCCGGGGCTTCAAGAGTTGGGACGCCGGCCAGTGGTTCATCGACGGCGGCAAGCCACCGTCGCGATTTTAATCGAACGCTCAGCCGCCGGCCCCGCCAGGGGGGAACCATCGGCTCACCACGGTCTTCGGGCGGGTGTAGAACAACATCGATTCGCGCCCGGTCGCTGCGAGATCGCCGTACACCGAACCCTTCCACCCGACGAAGGGGAAGAACGCCGGCGGCGCCGGAACACCGATGTTGATCCCGACCATCCCCGCCTCGATCCGCTGGCTGAACTCGCGCGCGGAGCGCCCGTCCCGCGTGAAGACCGACGCCGCGTTCCCGAACCGCGAGCGGTTAGCGAAGTCGATCGCCTCCGCGAGCGAGGTGGCCCGGATCACGCTCAGCACCGGGCCGAAGATCTCCTCCTGGGCTAAGGCCATCTCCGGCCGGACCCGGTCGAAGAGGACCGGGGCCAGGAAGTTGCCCCCCGTTCCTTCGGGGGTGGCGCCCGTGGCGATGAGGGTGGCTCCATCCCGCTCCCCACGTCGGATCCACTCCTCCACGCGCTGCTGGTGGTCCGCCCGTATGACCGGACCCATCTCGCTCTCGGGTTCGAGTCCGGAGCCGAGGTGCAATCCGCGAACCTTCGCCGCGAGTTGGGACACCAGCGCCTCGCCGACCGGCTCCACGGCGATCACCACACTGGCAGCGAGGCACCGCTCCCCAGCGGAGCCGAAGGCGCTTGACATGATCGCGGGGACGGTCCGGTCGAGATCGGCATCGGGGAGCACGATCAGGTGGTTCTTCGCCCCCGCCAGTGCGAGGACCCGCTTCCCGGTCGCGGCGGCACGCGTGTACACCTCCTTCGCCGCGGGCGCAGAGCCGACGAAGGCGACCGCGTCGACGCCGGGGTGCGCGACGAGGGCCGCCGCGGTGGGACCGGCTCCGTGTACGAGATTGAAAACGCCCGGCGGGAGGCCGGACTCCTCGAACAGCCGGGCGATCGACTGGGCCGAGAGCGCGGCGCGCTCCGACGGCTTCAGCACGAAGGTGTTGCCACACGCGATGGCCATGGGGGCCATCCACAGGGGGACCATGACCGGAAAGTTGAACGGCGTGATCCCGGCCACGACCCCGAGCGGGTGCCGGGTCGTCTCGACGTCCACGCCGGGCGATACATCTCGCAGCGAGCTGCCTTGCAGCAACGTCGGGGCGGAGAGCGCGAATTCGGCCGCCTCGAGACCCCGCCGGACCGAGCCTTCCGCTTCACTCAGCGTCTTGCCGTTCTCGCGCACCACCGTGCGGGCGAGCTCCTCGGCCTCCTCCTCGAGTCGGCCCCGGAAGCGGGCGAGCCGCCGAGCCCGCTCGGGAACCGGTGTGGCGGACCACGGCGGAAAGGCGCGGCGCGCGGCGGCGACGACCGCATCCACGAGGCGGTCCGAGGAGAGGGGCACCCGCGCGAGGATGGTGTTCGTCGCCGGGTCGGGAAGATCGAGGGTCGCATCCCCGTCGGACGGCAGCCAGACCCCATCGACGAAGTTGGCGAGGACGGGACTACCCGCGGCCGCCACGATCCCTCGGCGTGAGGAGGGAGCGACGTCTACTTGACGGCTCTCCCGCGACCCCCGGTCGTGCCCCCGAATCGTTATGGTCCGTCGGGCCGGAGCGGGGCGGCGACCGGCGATGGAACCACGAAGCACGACGGCCGACCCCCCCGCCCCTGCCCCCCCGCGTATCGGGGTGGCGACCGTCTACTGCGAGACGTGCCACAAGGAGACCCCTCATCGTATCCTTCGCATCGCCGGGCAGAGTAACCGACGGTCGGCCGTCGTCCGGCAGGGGATTGCCCGGTGCCAGGTCTGCCGTACGACGCACCCGTTCGAGGTTCGCCCCCCCCGAACGATCACCGTGCCGATCATCCGTTCGTCGGGCCGTCGATCGGTGTCGGGGGTCGTCCCGATCGATTCGACCGTCGAACTCGCGGTCGATGACCTCGCGCCCGGCGTCCTGCCCCCGGCGCGGATTCGGAAGATCGAGCTGCGCCGCGGACGATCGGTCGCGTCGGCCCGCGCCGAGTCGGTAGCGTGCCTGTGGCTCGTCGACGAAACCGGGCCCCGCGTCCCGGTATCCTTGATCCACGGCGCCTTTACGGATTCCCGTATCCTGGAACTCCACCCCGACGACCGACTCGCCATCGGGGCCGCGCTCGACATCGATGGGGGTCGATGGACGATCGTCGCGTTGCGCGCCCGCGGCCATACGTTTTCCCGGCCGGGGGACGAGTTCCCCGCCCCCGACGTGACCCGCGCCTACGCGCGACGGAGGGTCAGGCCCCCCGCCGGGAGCAGTACTTGGAGCAGGTCCCGCGAGACGCCGAGTTCGCGGGCGAGCTCGGATTCGGTGCGGCCGCGCTCTCTCTCCTCTCCCGGCGTGAGCCGAAAACGGAGCTCGCCGCGGGCGGCAAACGCCGAGGGCGGTGCCACGGCCCACAGTTCGACCCCCTCGTGAACCGTTTTCCCGATGCCCAGCTCCGTGGGTAGATCCCCCAGCGGGTTCCGCGTGCCGTGGATCACGAACCCGCCCCGGGGGACGAATTCGCCGCTCGCGGCCGCCTTCGAGACCTGGTCGGCGTTGACCCAGTAGGCCGTGGCCGAGGCAAGGCCGACCTTCCACGCCTTCGAGAAGGCGACGCCGAACTGGCCGGCTTCGCGCATCGTGACCTCCGTGGGCGTGGCCGTCGCCACCTCGCCCGCCCGCACGACGACGCTCGGCGCGCCGTGGACGTCGGCGTGGATGTACCGGTCGCGGGCATGCAGATAGCGGCGCACCAGGTGCTCGTTCGAACCGGCGTCCCGGCCCCCCAGCACGAGGAACCCCTCGGAGGAGACGAACCAGCGGAACTTCTCGAACCAGAATCGTCGTCGAGGCCCTTCGACGGGCCGCCCGGCCTTCCCGGGGCGTATCGCCGGCGCCGCGAGGCGGGCCACCGCCTCGATCGCGTGCTCGGTCTCCGCGAGCGCCCCCACCGCGCCGTCGAGCTTGGACCGGACGCGCTTGGATTCGTCGTAGAGTTCGCGGGCCGACTCGGCGACCGACTTCCGTCGGTAGACGGGGATCGTCTTCCCCTCGAGCTCGAGGTCGAACGTGGGACCACTCGCGGCGACGTCCGCCTCGGCGGCCACCCGTTGGGCTTCGACCTCGGCGAAGTGGGTGAACAGCGCATCGGCCGACGAAACGAGGCGCTCGACCTCGGCCCGGAATTCCCCGATGGCGAACTCCTGACGGGTCTGCTGGCGCTTGAGTTCCGCGACTCGGTTCTCCCCGGGGGTCGGCGGCGGCGCCGGCGTCGGGGCGCGGAAGAAAACGTGGGCGGCTTCCGAGAAGGTCGGGAAGGGGACCTCCTCGATCTCCGAAAGACCGTGCCAGCGCCGGGCCCGGAACGGTTCGACGTCGTTGGCGACGCCGGAACGACGATAGAGGTAGCCGCGGGGGGATTCCCCCACTTCGGCGAGGAGCTCATCCATCACGCCCCGGAACCTTCGCGCCGTCTCGTCCGCTTCGGTCGGCGCCGGAACCTCCCCCGGGAGGTCGGCGCGGACCAGGAGCTCTTCCGCCAGAGGTCCGCCCAGAGCGAGGCGGGCGGCGAGCGTGCTGATGCGGTCGGTGCGGGACGCCCCCAGCTGGGCCGCGAGCTCGCCCACGGTCGCGGTCCACGGGTTGCCCCGTTGGGGCGGCCGCTGGTACGGGGCTCCGACGCGAAGGAGGCGGTGCGCCCAGGCCCGAGGGTGGAGGACGGCCACGATCGTGGTGCCTCGAATGACCACGAGATTGCCGCTCCCGAACAATTCCACCACCAGCGTGAACGGATCCGGCGCATCGCCGCGTCGCAGGACGATCTCGAGCGCCCGCTCGCCCCCCGGGTCGGCGACGTCCGTGACCACCGCGCCGGTCAACAGGCGACGGAGCTCCTTCGCCATCGTCCCCAGATCTTCGCTGTGGTCGGGGCGCTCGGGAACTAACGCGGCGTACCGGCCTGGCTGAAGGACGAGTTCCTTCCGACCCGCCCCCGGCACGCGGAAGGCGAGGGAGAGGCCGCCATCGGCCAGGTCGAACGCCTTGTCGACGCGTAGCCGTCCGGCCGCGCGGAGCTCGCGCACGACCGCGAGCGTATCGATCGCGGTGAACCGGTCCTTGATAGCCGGGGTTGTGGCGACGGCCATGGCTCCTCGAAGGTCGAACGAGGGAGGACGCATAAGAGGCTGTGCGACTCGGACCGGCGTGAGTGTCCCGGCCGCCGCCGACGTGGACGGCTGGCGCACGCGGGCCGCCGAGTTCGCGCGGGCCCACATCGAGCCCCACGTGGTCGCGATCGACCACGACGACCGGTTTCCCGACGGACTTCTGCCCGCGCTCGCGCAGTCGAAAATGATGGGGCTCGGACTTCCGACCGAGGTCGGGGGCTCGCCGGGTTCGAACCGAGCCATCGCTGCGGTGCTCGAGGAACTCGCCGCGTCCAGCGCCGCCGTCGCCACGCTGCTCTCGGTCCACCTCGCCGTCGCGGCGATGCCGATCGTCGAGTTCGGATCCGCCGAGCAGGTTCGAATGATCGTTCCCCCCCTCGCCGAGGGACGTCGTCTCGGGGCGTTCGCTCTCAGCGAACCCGGGGTGGGGTCGGACGCCGCGCGTCTCACCTGCCGCTACGAGCGGGCGGGCGACGGCTTCCGATTGAACGGGTCGAAGATGTTCATCACCAACGCCGCGAGTGCCGGTACGATCCTCACGTTCGCCACGAAGGACGCCTCCCTCGGCCACCGAGGGATTTCGGCGTTCGTCGCGGCCGCGACCACCCCCGGCCTCCACGTCGCCCAGCGGCTCGACAAGCTGGGCATCCGGGGGAGCGAGACGACCGAGATCGTGTTCGACGACGCGCGGCTGCCCGCGGACTCCCTCCTCGGTGCCGAGGGCGAGGGGTTCTCGATCGCCATGGCAGCGCTCGCCGGGGGACGGGTCGGGATCGCAGCGTGCGCCCTGGGGGTCGCCCGGCGAGCATTCGAGCTGGCCCGCGAGGCGGCCCGGGCCTCCCCGGACGATTGGAAGCGCACCGAAGTGGCGCGCGGGTACGTGGACCTCGAGGCGGCGCGGGCGCTCGTCGAACGGGCGGCCGAGCTGAAGGACGCCGGGCGTCCGTTCGTCGCGGCCGCCTCCGCGGCCAAGTTGTTCGCCTCCCAGGCGGCGAATCGAAACGCCCAGAGGGCCTTCGCGCTCACCGGGCCCGCCGCCGGCCGGGCCGATGCGACCGTCGGACGCATCCTTCGCGATGCGCGCGTGTTCCCGATCGTCGAAGGGTCGACCGAGATCCAGGAACTGATCCTCGGACGCTCGATCTTGGGGCGCTGAGTTCACGACCCCCACCCACGCTTAGTACCACGGGCCGCTCGTCGCCGACGATGGGACGTCGCGCGACCGGACCGACGCCCCCCTCCCCCTCGCAAGCAGTTCCGTCCAAGCTCGACGACCTCCCGCTGGACCCGGAGGTTCGGGCCGTGATCCGGGCCCACGGGATCGAGGAGCTGTACCCACCGCAGGCGGAGGCGCTCCCGCACGTCCTCGCCGGTCGTTCGGTGGTCCTCGCCTGCCCCACCGCGAGCGGGAAATCGCTCGTCGCCTACCTGGCGCTGCTGCGGGCCGTGCGCGAAAAGCGCACCGGCCTCTATCTCGTACCGCTGCGCGCCCTCGCGCAGGAGAAGTTCGACGAACTGTCCCAGTTCGCCTCGCTCGGCGTCAAGGTCGGGCTTTCGATCGGCGACTTCGACTTGCCCGCGGCGAAACTCGACCGTCTCGACATCCTCGTCGCGACGAGCGAGAAGGCCGACGGCCTGATGCGCCGAGGAGCACCGTGGCTCGACCGGCTCGGGGTGGTCGTCGCCGACGAGGTCCACCTGATGCGGGACCCGGAGCGGGGTCCGACGCTCGAGGTCACGCTCACCCGGCTGCGGCGGCGCCACCGCGACCTCCAGATCGTCGCGCTCTCGGCCACCGTGGGCAACTCGTCCGAGCTTGCCGCGTGGCTCGACGCCGTGCACGTGGCGAGCGAGTTCCGGCCGGTGCCGCTACGCAGCGGGGTCTACTTGGACGGGCGGGTCACGTACACGGACCTCGATTCCCGGGAGGTCGATCCCCCGGGCGACGGCGTCCAACGCCTCGTGCGGGAGTCGCTCGAGGGCGGCGGCCAAGTGATCATCTTCGTGAGCACCCGGAAGGGGAGCGAGCAGGCCGCCCAGCACGTCGCGGCGCTGGTCGCCGCGTCGATGACGCCGGACGAGAAGGCCGCCGCGGCCGGGGTCGCCCACGACCTCCACCTCGTCGCCGAAGAGGAGACCGAGGGGCTGCGACGCCTCGCGGACCTCGTGCCCCGCGGCGTCGCCTTCCACAACGCCGCGCTCGAGAACGGCGAGCGCCGGCTGCTTGAGAAGGCGTTCGTCGCGCGCCATCTCAAGGTCCTTGCGGCGACCCCGACGCTGGCGGCCGGGATCAACCTACCCGCCCGGCGGGTGATCGTCCGCGACACGACCCGCTACGACGATCGTCTCGGTCTCCAGGCGCCGATCCCGGCGCTCGAGATCCAGCAGATGTGCGGCCGGGCGGGCCGACCGCGGTACGACCGCGTGGGCGAAGCGATCGTGCTCGCCCGCCACGCGGACGACGAGTCCCGGTTGCTCGACGACGTCCTCGGGGCCCCGCCGGAGGACGTCGAGTCCCGCCTGGCGGCCGAACCCGCGCTCCGGATGCATCTCCTCGCGCTGGTCGCGAGCGGGGAGGTCCATTCGCGCGAAGAGCTCGCCACGTTCTTCCGGGGGACGTTCTACGGCCGGACCCTCCCGCTCGATGCGCTCACGGACAAGGTCGAATCGGTCCGTGGTTTCCTCGAGTCGAACGGTCTCCTGGAACCCGGTCCGGCGCTTCGGGCGACCGGCTTTGGCGAGCTCACGAGCGATCTCTACCTCGACCCGCTCTCCGCGGTGGTCCTCCGTCGCGCCGTCGAGAGGGCGCCGCTCGGCGTCCGCCCGTTCGCGCTCCTCGCGGCCGTGGCCGCCACCCCCGACCTCCCTCCCCTCTTCCTTCGCCGAGGCGAGGAAGCCGAGTTCACGGCGCGGTACGCGGAAGAAGAGGCGGAGCTCCTCGTGAAGGCCGAGGAAGAGCCGCTCGATACGCCGCTCGACCTGATGCTCGGCTCGCTCAAGACCGCGGCCGTCCTCGAAGCCTGGCTCGCGGAAACGCCGATCGTCGCTCTGACGGAGAAGTTCGGGATCGGCGCCGGCGACCTTCGGGCGAAGGCCGAGGACGCGGAGTGGCTCCTCTTCGGCCTCTCGCGGATCGCCGCGACGTTCCGCCGGCCGCTGTCGCGACCGGTCGACGATCTGGCGCTCCGGATCCGTTACGGAGTGAAAGAGGAGCTCCTCGACCTCGTGCGCCTTCGCGGGATCGGGCGCGTCCGGGCGCGACTCCTGTTCACCGCGGGGTTCGCGGACCGGGAGGCGCTTCGCCAGGCGCCCCTCGAGCGGATCGCGGCCGCGTTGCGCTCGCCCACCCTCGCTCGGTCGGTGGCGGAGCAACTCCGCCATCCGGAGGCTCGTTCGTCCCCAGCGTCGGAGGCGTCGTCCCGGCCGCTCCCCACGGGAGCGCCGGAGCGCGCCCCAGCCATCGCACCACGGCGTGGTCACCGGCGGCTCGATGAGTTCCCGGAACGCCCGGAATAGGTTCGACGGTCGGGAGATCCTCGAGCAGCTCCACGATCGATTCGGTGCCGCCCATGCCGCCGGGCCGCACGCGCCGACGGAGCACCCCCGCCGCCTCGAGTTGGACCATTCGACGCCACAGCGTCGTCGCCGGCATCGGCCGACGGCCCTCCGCCTCGGCGAACCGCCCCTCCCAGAGCCGCACGTCGCCGAGCTTCGCGCCGTCGCGGGCCCCGGCGCGGTCGAGTGCGCGGAGTACGCGGGGCTCCACCTCGGTGGGCGACCTCGGGTCGGTCTCGGGGGCCAGGACCGGTCGACGTTCGAACCCGCCCATCTCGCGGCGGAGCAGCGCGATGGCGCGGTCCGCGGCGCCGGCCTCGCGACGGACCCGCTCGACGATCCGCTGGACGATTGAGACCGGCGGGTCCCGCCCGAGGGCCCGCGCCGCTCGGTCGCGAACGATACCGACGATCTCCTCGTCGGAGTAGGGGGCGAGTCGGAGCGTCCGCCCCGGCTTGAGTCCGTAGGCGACCGAGCGCTCCCAGGTGGCGGTCCCCTCGGAGACGCCGCTCAGGATGAGCCACATGCGAGGAGGGTTCGGCTCCCCTTCGGGAAGGAAACGCTCCGGTTGCAGGAAAGCGCGGAGCAGGTCGCTCAGGTCGCCGACGCCCGGAGCGACGTCGTCGAGCACGACGACGGCCGGCCGCCCGTCGCGGGCGAACCGGCGCAGGAGACCGGCCGCGATCTCCACAACACGGAATCCGCGCCCACGGAAGCCGGGGTCGAGTTGGGTGAGCAGGCTTGAAGCGACGGCGTGCGCCCCGCGCAGCCCGCGGACCCGCGCACAGAGGATCCGCGCGCCCATGCCGCCGTGCTCCCGTCGCACGCCGTCCGCGATCCGCCGGGCCGCAAGCCGGGCCACCGTCGAAGTTCCCGAGCCTCGGGGGCCGACCACCGCGGCGGCCCACGGACGGGGCTCGGAGGGGTACGGGTCCCCCAACCACCGCCTCAGCTCCTCGAGCTCGGGGGAGCGCGCGATCGGCACGGGCGGGACGAAGTCGGCTCCAAGCACCTCAGGGTGGGTCGGTAGCATCATCGACTGAGATATTTACATGAGTTATAAGAAATCTTACTTGACACCGTTCATCGCGCGAAGCTCTTTTGGCGCCGGCCGGCTGCGCGGCATCCGATGGCGCCCGCGGTGTCGAAGGTCCTCCCGCGCCTCGCGACCGAGCTCGGCGCCACCCTCGCGGTCGCCGTGGGGCTCGCGGTCGTCTACGTCCTCGTCGCCCGTGAATTCTGTACCCCCTGTTTCGGGGCGAACCCCCCGATCCTGTTCCGCGTCGCCGAATCCGGCGGGATCATCCTCGTGGGCTACCTCCTGGCCCGGTCGTTCGGCCGGGCGATCCGCGCGTCGATGGACGCGGCGGGGAACCTCCGGTACGCGAACACCGCCGGGCTCGTGGTCAACATCATCCTCGGGGCCGTTCTGGTGCTGGCGCTCCTCTTCGTCTTCGGCGTCACCGACTTTCAGTCGCTCCTCTTCGGGAGCGCCTTCGCGGGAATCGTCGTGGGGCTCGCCAGCCAGACGATCCTGTCGAACATCTTCGCGGGCCTCATCATCGTCTTCGCCGGCCCGTTCCGCCCCGGCGACCACGTCGGGCTCAGCCTGGTCAGCTACACCACGCTCGCTCCGAGCTACCCGCACGAGCAGATCTTCGCCGATTTCCGCGGGACGGTCCGCGAGGTGGGGCTCCTCTACACGGTGCTCCGCCTCGATGACGGGCGCACGGCCCGCATTCCCAACGGGGTCGTCTACAGCGCCGTGGTGACGAACTGGAGCCAGACCCGGTACCGGTTGACCCGCCTTCGCCTCACGCTTCCGACCTCGCTCGCCGTCGCGGACCTCGAATCCGCCGTGCGGGAGTTCGTCCGCGAATTCCCGGCCACGTCGGGCGACGTGCCCACCCCCCGGCTCTTTGTCGTCGACGTCGGGGCGACGACGTGGGATGCCGTCATCGAGGTGTGGAGCGAGGCCCCCCGGGACGAACCGGTCACGGACGCCCTCCTGCGTCACCTGATCGCGCGCGGCGCGACGCGGGCGCCGGAACCGACAGAGCCCGGGCGACGGCCGAAGTGACCCGAGCGACGGCCCGCCCGAGCCGCTCGGGGGACACTGCGCACGACGCCCACCGCCCGAAGCCTTATCCCCGGCGACCTCTCGCGCGCGCCGAGGGCGCGCGATGAGCTACCGGGTGACGCTGATCCCGGGCGACGGGATCGGCCCGGAGGTCACCGACGCGGCGCGGACCGTCGCCGCCGCCACGAATGTCGGCATCGACTGGGAAGTCGTGGACGCCGGCGAGCGCGCGATCCGGGACCAGGGGACGCCGCTCCCGGACGCCGTGCTCGAATCGATCCGGCGCACGAAGGTCGCGCTGAAAGGCCCGATCACGACCCCGATCGGGAGCGGTTTCCGGAGCGTCAACGTCGCGTTGCGCCAGAAGCTCGACCTGTACGCCTCCGTCCGCCCGGCGCGCGCGATCGCGGGGGAAGGGACCCGGTTTCCCGAGACCGACCTGATCGTCGTCCGGGAGGCGACCGAGGGGTTGTACTCGGGGGTCGAGCAGTGGGACAACCCGGAACACTCGAAGGCGGAGACGATCGCGATCGTCACGCGGGCCGCGTCGGAGCGGATCTGCGAATTCGCCTTTCAGATGGCCCGCCGCGAGGGCCGACGCAAGGTCACCGGCGTCCACAAGGCGAACATCATGAAGATGACCGGGGGCCTTTTCCAGGCGGTGTTCCAGGAGGTCGCCGCCCGGTACCCGGACATCGCCTCCGATGAGCGGCTCATCGACAACATGTGCATGCAGCTCGTCAAGAAACCGACGGAGTACGATGTGATCGTGACCACCAACCTCTTCGGCGACATCCTGAGCGATCTCTGTGCCGGGCTCGCCGGAGGTCTCGGGATCGCGCCGGGGGCGCTCTACGGTACGACGATGGCGGTGTTCGAGCCGGTCCACGGCTCCGCCCCCAAGTACGCCGGCTTGGACAAGGCCGACCCGGTCGCGGAGATCCTCTGCCTGGAGCTCCTCTACCGTCATCTCGGCGAGCGGGAAGCCGCGGAACGGGTCTTCCGCGCGGTCTGGGCGACGGTCGCGGAGAAGAAGTTCGTCACCTACGACTTGGCGCTCCCCGGCTACACGTCGACCCCGGTACCACCGTCGAGCTGCTCCGCGATGGCCCGCGAGATCGCCCGCAAGGTCCCCGAGGTCGACCTCGACGCCCCCCGGCCCCGCCCTCCGACGATGGCCAGTGTACCTCCGCCCGACACGGCGCTCGAAGGGTAGGCGCCACCGCGGATCCGCACGCCCGGGTCGACCTCTCCGGGCGCCGAAGGGGCGATCACTCGCCGAGGACTTTGACCACCACGCGTTTGCGGCGCTGACCGTCGAACTCCCCGTAGAACACCTGCTCCCACGGCCCTAAGTCGAGGTCGCCCCGGGTGACCGGGAGCACGACCTGGTGGCCGAGGAGGAGGTTCTTGAGATGGGCGTCGCCGTTCGATTCCCCGGTCCGGTGGTGCTGGTAATCCCCCGGCGGAGCGAGCCGGTCGGCCCACGCCTCGATATCGTGGATCAGCCCCGACTCGTCATCGTTGACGTACACCGTCGCGGTGATGTGCATCGCCGAAACGAGGACGAGCCCTTCCTGGACCTGGCTCGCCCGGACGACCGCGCGGACCTGGTCCGTGATGTTGAGGAACTCGCGCGGGCGTCGGGTTTCGAACCAGAGATACTCCGTGTGGCTCGCCATCGAGGGGCGCGAGCCCCAACGCCAAGTTTAAGCCTGCCCCGAACCGACTACACCGTCGGCGGAGCCGTGTCGACCTCGCGCGCCGTTCGGATCACGCGAACGCCGATGGCGGAGGCCGCCGCGGCGTCGTCGGCCGCTCCGCGCATCGTGCCGTTCGTCCCGAACCGGACCGGGACGCAACGCGGCACGCGACTGTTCCTCGTGTTCGTCGTCCTCGCCCTCGCGGTGTACGCCGCGTTCGTCGCCCTGGCAGCGAGTTCCCCCACCGCCGGCGTGCGCACGGATTCCGCCGTGTACGGCGCCCTCACGGTCCTGGCCCTCGTGATCGCGGGGATCGGGTTTCTGGTCACGCTCGGCCGGGCGCCGCGCGCCGCGGCCTGGCGCGACGACCGACTCGTCGTCCGCGAACGTACGGGGGGGCTCCGCCGCTTCCGTCGTGACGGCCTGCGGGTCGCGGTGGTCTACCGGTACGTACCCGGGTTCCTGTCGACCGAACCCGCCGAGCTCGTCACGGTGAGCGACGCGGACGGCCGGCACCGGAACTATCTGGTCGGCCGGGGGTTCTTCGAGCCCGTCGCGGCGCCCGACTAGGCGCCTATTCGAGGAGGTCTTCGAGCTCGCTCGCCACGAGCGTGAGCAGCTGGTCGAGCGACCGGTTCTTGAGTTCCGTGATCTGCCCGCTGTCGCTCTCCAGCCGAGCGAGGAACTCGTCCCCGTCGCGCAGGAACGACAGGGACAGCACATGGCGACGGGCGTCGCCCGATCGCGGGACGACCGCGACTTCGGCGCCGGCGTCGACCGGCGGGGGGGACGGCCGCTTTGCCGGTGGCTTCCCCGTCGTGGGCACCGACTTCGCCGGCGGCTTCGGCGGGGCCTTCGAGGAGGTCTTGGCGGGCGGCTTCGGTCGCGGCGGCGCACGCTTCTTCTTGGGCGTGGACCGGGACGTGGCGGTCGGCCGTTTCGCCCTCGGCGGGGCGGAACGTTTCACCGGTCGCTTCGAAGCCAACGGCTGAACCTCGACTCGGGCCCCACTTGGCCCCCCTATTTGAAACTACGCGCGCTCTAACGGCGAGGAATCGAGAACCGGTCACGGGGAATGCAACTTCATCGGATTCGACGATTCCGAGCGAACCTTAACGGGTCACCGGGTCTCCGGTGGATTGTTCCGTGAAGCCCGTCGTCCGAGCGTGAGATGAACCGGGCGGCGTTCCTCTTCCTCGTCGCCGCGGCCCTGCTGGTCGCGTTCCTCGCGCTCGAGCCGCTCCTCTCGTTCGCGCTGTTCGGGTCGGACACGGGAGAGTACTATCGACTTACGTCGTCGCTGCTCACGACCGGGGGAATCCCCCGTGGAAGTTCGTACCTCGGGTGGGGCTTCGCCTACCCCGACTTCCCCGGAATCTTCCTCCTGGCCGGAGCCGCGGCAGGCGCGACCGGTACCGACGTCCTCGCCTCGATCACGATCGTGATCCCGGTCGTGGCGGTCCTTTCCATCCTCCCGTTGTTCCTGCTGTTCCGCCGACTGGTCGACCACGATGGCGTCGCGGTCCTCGGCGCCGCCCTCGCGACGATCGCGATGCCCCGGCTATTCTCGATCGCGCACCCGGCGCCGCTCGCCCTCGGGGATTTCCTCGTGATCGCCGCCCTCTGGATGTTCGTCGAGGGACGCCGGGACCGGAGGTGGTACCTCCCGCTCGCCCTCACGACGCTCGCACTGATCCCGACGCACCATCTGTCGAGCTACTTCTTCCTCCTCTCCGCGCTCGGCGGTCTAGTTCTCCTGGAGCTCTTCCGGCCCGGCGCGTGGAGCCGGCGATTCCCCGCCCGGGAGCTCGCCTTCCTCGGCGGCTTCTCCGCGCTCCTCCTCGCCTACTGGTTCGCGTACGCTCGCTCGTTCGCCTCCGTCGTTCGACAGGGGATCCCCGGATCCGCGAGCGGCGCGCTGCTCCCGGTGGCGCTCGCCGCCCTCGTCGGCGTGCTCATCGTGGGGAGCGGGGTCGTCGTGCGGTGGCGACGGGGCCGCCCGAGGCGCCGTCCCGCCACGCTCAAGACCCCGTCGGACCGGAGCTTGCTGCGCGATGCCGCCATCATCCTCGGTGCGACCTTCGTAGGGATCGCGCTTCTCCTCCTCCGACCGATCCCCGGATCCGGACAGACGACGACGCTCGCCTCGATCGTGTTCTTCGCGCCGCTGCTCGTCACCATCGGGGCGGCTTCGGGGAGCCGACGGCTCGTCGCGTTCTCCCGCCTGGGCCCGTTCGCACTCGCCTGGACGCTCGCCCTAGGCCTCTCTGCGCTCCTGGCCCTCGCGACGGCGAACCCCGTCGTGCTACCGGAGCGGCATCCCGAATACATGCTCATCCCCGTGATGCTCCTCGTCGCCGTGAGCCTCGGTCGGCTCGTCGCTCGGTCGGCCTCGGGTCGCTCCCGCGCGACGATCGTCGCGGGAGGCGTGGCGCTGCTCGTCGTCGTCGCGGCCAACGCGGCGATCGTCTACCCGCCCCAGGCCGACCTGGGGGGATTCCAGGAAGGTCTCACCCCCGCCGATGCGGGGCTCTGGATGTGGGTCGGGATCGCTCTACCGCCGAGCGCGGTGGTCGCGTCCGACCACCGGCTGAGTTCGATGATCTTCGGTTTCGACGGGAATCGCGCCACGTGGGATTCCACCCCTGCGCTCTTCGTCGGCGACAACGCCACGTTGGCGTTCCGCGAGTTGCGCGGCACGTTCGCCCCCCACGCCGACCCTCCGTACTACTCGCTCCTGCCGGTGTGGGCGGTCGCGGTGGATGCGACCATGTACGGGGGGGTCGCCCTGAACCCGGGGGCGATCGCCGTCCCGTTCTCCGTCGCCGCGCAGCATTGGCTCGCCGCCCCGCCGTTCATCCCGCTCTACGAGAACGGGGCACAGGTCGTCTACTGGGTCGATGCCGGCTCGCTGCCCCCGTAGCGGTGCAGGCTGCCGTCCGGCGCCCAGTTGAGGATCGGGGTCCGCCCCCGCTCGGCGAGCTCGTGGAGGAGCCGCCGGGCCCAAGCGAGCTTCTCGAGCTTCCGGGGCGCCGACTCGGCCTCGTCGACCTGCTCGAAGTCGAACGCCCAGAGGAGGATGCGACGCGCCCCGACGTGCTCGGCGAGGTAGGCCGCGCGGTCGCCGTCGGTGAACCCGCCGACGTCCAGGAGGCCGTCGCGCGGCGGCCCGGCCCACGATCCGGCGAGGGCGCCACCGAACTCCGGAACCCACTGTTCGAGGGCCGGAAGGTTGTCCCCGTGGGCGTGGACGACGACGAGCGATCCCCGGGCGTTGGCGGCGACCTCGGAAGCGACCGGGCCGTCGAGGTCGGTCGTGATGACGTCGGGAATCACTCCGCCTTCGAGGCAGCGCAGGGTCGCCCCGTCGGCCGCGATGACGGCGGGCCGGGGATCCTCGGCGGCCAGTTTCCAGAGCGGGGGCGCGTCGAGGCGGGGCGCGCGCCCGGCGACGATCACGGTGCGCCCCTGCAATCGCTCCGCGATGCGTCGGAGGGGGTCCGCTCGGGCGTCATGGGGCAGCAAGTCCACCAGCCGACGCGCGGCCAGCTCCTCGCGTCCCTGCGGGAACCCGAAAGCGCTCTGGATCTCGAGGTACCGGGGGGCCCAAACGGCGTATTCCACGGCCGGCTCGGGCGAGGCGACCTCCCGGGACGGAAAATGGTGCGGGTATCCCGGTTCCGGGAAGTCTGGGAGGGGCGACGGATCGGCTCACGCGCTCATGGACCCGTCGCCGGGCTCCGGCGAGCTTTCTTCGTCAGATTCTCGAACCAACCGTATATATGCGCCAATCTGCTCCCACTGTCGAGGACGGACAACGATGCGACCGCTCGCGCAGGAGATTCTCGCCCACCTACCTTCCGAAGGAAAGCGCCCCGTGGACGCACCGCCTCCGCCCTCGAACGACGACGCCGAGCTCGAGGCGGTCCTCGCCTCGCTCAAGACGAACATCAAGGTCGTCGGCTGCGGCGGCGGCGGCTGCAACACGATCAACCGGCTCGCGGAGGAAGGACTCGCCGGGGCCGAGATGATCGCGTGCAACACCGATGCCCAGCACCTCCTCGCGATCCACGCTCCGAAGAAGATCCTCCTCGGTCGTCGGCTCACGCGCGGGCTCGGCGCCGGCGCGCTCCCTCAGGTCGGCGAGCAAGCGGCCCACGAAGCCGAGGACGAGCTCAAGAAAGTGCTCATCAACTCCGACATGGTGTTCATCACCCTCGGCTTGGGGGGCGGGACCGGGACCGGTTCCGCGCCGGTCGTCGCGCAGTCCGCGAAAGATTCCAACGGCGGCAACGCGCTCACGATCGCCGTCTGCACGCTGCCGTTCTCGAGTGAAGGGCTCGTCCGCACCGAGAACGCGATGTGGGGCCTGGAACGCCTCCGCCAGACGATCGACACGGTGATCACGATCCCCAACGACCGGCTCCTGGAACTCGTCCCGCGCCTCCCGATCCAGACCGCGTTCAAGGTCGCGGACAGCGTCCTCGCCCGCGCGATCCGGGGGATCACGGAGATCATCACCCGGCCCGGCTTGGTCAACCTCGATTTCAACGACCTCCGCACGATCATGAAGGGCGGCGGCGTCGCGCTCATCGGCATCGGGGAGAGCGAGAGCGAGAACCGCGCTGAAGACGCCGTGCTCGAAGCGATCAATTCTCCGCTCCTCAAGGTCGATATCTCCGGCGCGACCGGGGCGCTCATCAACGTGACCGGCGGGCCGGACATGACCGTGAGCGAGGCGCAGAAGGCGGCGGAGGTCGTGCAGAAGGCGGTGAGCCCCACGGCCCGGATCATCTGGGGCGCGGCCGTCGACCCGACGATGCAGAGCACGATCCGGGTGATGCTGGTGGTCACCGGAGTTAAATCCCCGCAGATTTTCGCCGGAGCGGCCGGCCCGAATCCGCCCCGCAAAGCGGGACCGGAGCTCGACGTCGTCCGCTAGGGTACCTCGATGGCCTTCCTGGACCGCGCGCGGCACGTGCAAGACCAGTTCGACGGCCGTCTCCGGGGCGTCGGCCACGGCAAGTTCGGCCGCATCCTCAGGATGGCGCGGAAGCCCGCCGTCGACGAGTACGTGAAGGTGCTCGAAGTCACGTGGCTCGGCGCGGTCCTGATCGGGACCGTCGGGTTCATCATCTACATTTTCTTCACGCAGGCCGGCCCGTGGCTCTGGAACAACGTTTTTAGCGGCCTGTAGCCGCCCCCAGCGCGGACGCGGAGCAAGGCATCGTGCAGGGGAACCCCGACGACGAAGGCATTGGACTCTTAACCGGCGAGGAGGCCGCCCACCCGCGGACGGCTCCCGCGCCGGCCGGGGTCGCGGCGCCGGAGACGCCCGCCGCCGCTCCGGTCGTCCCGCGCCCGGAGATCCCCTCGCCCCTCACGCTGGTCTCGGCCGACGACCCGGTCCGGAACGTGACGGCGGGCACCGTGACGACGTGGAGCGCGGTCCTCACGAGCACCCACTCGCAACCGGGGAGCGCGACGGTCCACGTGGAGATCCACTACACCTCGACCTACCCCGGCGAAGGGGCTGAGTGGCCCGTCTCCTGGATGCCCCCCGGCAAGCGTTCCTTTAGCGAGCTGGTCGCCCGCAAGGAGAAGACGACGATCGCGCTCCAACCGAGCGTTCCCGTCCCGCTCACGTTCGAGGTCACCGCGCCGGTCGGCGTACGGTACGGCGACCGGCTCGAGGTGCGTCTCGCCGCCGACTGGGAAGCCGGCGGCAAGCCCGCCAAGCTGACGCTCGCCTGCGTCGCCCGCCAGGCCGTTCTCGCGATCAAGACCTCCCGCGGCTACGAGCGCGAGGTCGCCGACACGCTGCTCGCCCGCGCGGAGGAGAAACCGGACGTCGTCTTCGCGCTCCTCGTCCCGGCGGCGCTGCGCGGGTACGTCTTTGCGGAAGGGATGAGCTTCGAAGGGGTCCGCGAGATGCTCAAGGGGATCCGGAAGGCCCGGGGCCTCGTCGCGGGCGAAACCACGCTCAAGGAGGTCGAGCCGCTCCTGGTCCCGAAGATCACGGTCGAAGGGTTCGTCGAGGGCGCGATCGTCGAGCTCATCAGCGGCCCGTTCAAGGGCGAGAAAGCTCGCGTGAAGAAGATCGACCAGGCGAAGGAGGAGATCACCGTGGAGCTCATCGAGGCCGTCGTCCCGATCCCGGTCACGGTCCGGGGCGACCACGTGCGGATGCTGGAGCGCGGAGGTGGGAAACCTGGCGGATGAGGTGAGCGTCCTCGTCGAGGGCGGCAAGGCGACGGCGGGCGCGACGCTCGGCGCTGCGCTCGGTCCCCTCGGCGTGAACGTCGGCCAGGTCGTCCAGCAGATCAACGAGCAGACGAAGGGGTTCGCAGGGATGCGCGTCCCGGTCATCGTGCGCGTCGACCCGGCGACGCGGAGTTTCACCCTTCGGGTCGGTCGCCCGCCGGTCGCGGCCCTCCTCCTCAAGGAAGCCGGCGTCGCGAAGGGCGCGGGGAAATCGAAGACCGAGACGGTCGGCGACGTCTCCTTGGACGCGGTCAAGCAGGTCGCGGAGGCGAAAGGGGCGGACCTCGAGGGGAACAGCGCGGACGCGAAGATCAATCAGGTGATCGGGACGTGCGTCTCGATGGGGCTCACGGTCGATGGCCAGGACCCCCGGACGCTCCTTAAAGAGCGCCTCGCGCAGAAGGTGGCGCCATGATGGGCGCACCCGGCGGGCCGATGCCCGATCTCTCCAACGCGGAGATCGTCGACTACTCGGTCATCGAAGGCGACGGGCGGGTACGGCTCAAGCTCAAGGACGGCTCGATCATCGAGGTCAAGCTCGAGATCATGAACATCCTGCGGGCGGGGAACGACCCGAACACGGGACTGCCGGCGTACGTCGTGCAGTCGGCGCCGATGATCCGGCTCGTCGAATCCCCGAAAGAGCTCCGAAAGCCGCCGGTCCGCACGGGCAGCCAAGCCCACGACGGGAAATCGATCCCCGGCTTCGGCTGAGCCCCGACGCGGGCCGTTCGTCCCAAGAAAAGGGGGGTGCCCCCGGTGAAGCCGGGGGCGGGGATGGGTTGGTTTAGGCGACCGGGACCTTGACCTCGACCGGGTCCGAAGTGGGGTGTTCCTTCGGAAGGTCGAGCTCGAGGAGCCCGTTCTCGAACTTCGCGGTGGCCGCGCTCGCGATCACCGGTTCGGGGAGTTCGAAGTCGCGGTAGAAGCCCTGGAACGTCCTCTCGCGGTGGAGGAACTCCGTTTCCTTCGACTCCTTCGCTTCGGCCTGCTCCGCCCGGATCTGCACGCTGGTGCCCTTGACGCGGATGTCGAGGCGGTCCTTCGGGATGCCGGGGATCTCGGCGACGACCTGGTAGGATTTCCCGGTATCGACGATGTCCGCACGGGCGGCTCGTAGGAACGGCGTCCCGTCGTCGTACTCCACGAACGTCCACGGGCGGAGCCCGAACGCGTTCAGGAATCGGCCGCGGACGCTCGCGAACAAGCGGTCCAAATCACTCGCGTCGTCGGCGCGTTCGGCGGTGGCGATGGCGGCGTTGGGGGTGTTCTCCGTCATGATGGGACCTCCGATTTTCATCAACAGTATGTTAGAGATTCTATATAAAGAACGCGTATACCTCGGGCGTGCCGAGCGCCCGAACCGAGGTTGAACCCTCGCGGGCCGCTCGCTCGCCGGGCCGGGGTCGATCGAGGGGTGCGACCCCTCCCCGGGCCTCGCTTCGGAACGAGTTAGCTCGAGAGCGGATCGGGCGGGCCCGAGGGCGCGCCGAGCCGGACCCTACCCCCGGCCCGCCCACCCGCTACTCGACCCTCGCCGTTCGCCCGCCCCCGGTTTCGGGGGTTGTCGGGGGCCGACCGCTCAGGAGATGGTGAACGATGTGAGCGTCCCTGCGTTCCCGAACGTCGCCTTGTTCAGGTAGGCGTCCGCGCTGCCGCCGGTCGCAGTACCGGTCGCGAGCGCGGAGGTGGCTCCCTCGACGTACGTGATCACGTAATAGGTATGGCCGGCGACGAGGGTCGCGTTCACGTAGATCGAGACCGCCTTGGTCGAGTTGAACGACACCGTTCCGTTCGTCGTTGCGTTTATCGCGGTCCAGTTGTGGGTCGAATAGTGGTACACCCCGGTCGTCCCGTCGTAGAGAGCGGCAAACGCCGCGAGGTAGGTTTCGGCGAGGACGGCGCCCTTGCCCGGGACCGCCACGAGCTTGCCTCCCCAGACGACTTTCCAATGCGCGACGAGATGATGAACGCCGCTCGTGGTCGTGAATCCTTTGCCGAACAGTCCCGCGATGCCGATCGCGGTCCCTACGCTAGCCGAGGCGGGCGAGCCGCACGCGATGGCATGAGATTTCTCCCCGAGAACCGCGACGCCCGTCGCCAGTGAAAAGGCCGGAGGTTTCCAGTTGGATGCGGTCGCCCCGCATCCGTTCATGTTGACGGTGGTGGCCACGTAGGGGTAGCCATGGTAGGGGGCGATGATGCTGGCGCGATGCACGGCGGGAGATCCGAGAGCCGCAGGCGCGACGAGAAGAACGAGCGCGACGGCTCCGAGCGAGGCGATCGTCCCGAACGCCACGCGCTGGCCCTGACGCGTTTCCCCGTGTACCTTCCGGCGACGATCGTCCTGCGCGCTCCCCGCCCCGTCCCCCGTACAGTCCATTCCCTTCCACCCGGCTCCGACCGGCGACCGTGCTCCGAGAGCACGATGCGGCCGGGACAGAAGGCCGGATGGCGTCCGCATATATACACCGGCCTCGCCGGGCAAACCTCGGGACGCCGAGCCGAAAGCCCCCCGGAGGGCTCATGGGTTGGCCGGACGACCTCCGACGACGGTCGCCAGCCCGGGGGCAGGGCCCATTCGGGCAAGACGAGCGCCCCCTGACGCCGCCTTCCGCGAGGCTCCCATCGGGCACAGAACGCCTAAATCGAACTTTGTCTCCGGACCGAACGTTGACCGATCTCCAGGAGAGTCCCGCCGTTCCCCACGTCGATGAAGGCGGCGACGAGCGGTTGGGGTACCTCGTCGGCGGAGGTCTCCTCATCGGCATTGGTTGGGGCGTCGCCGTACTGCTGAACCTCCTGCTGCATGCCGCGGCCGGTTCGGGGACAATCCTGATCGGCCAATCCCGGATCGGTTCCCCGCTGGGCCCGTACGCCCAGGCGACGCTCGCCTTCGGGCTGTTCACGGGCCTCGTTGGGGTGGTCCTCGTTCTCTGGGGCCGCGCGGGCGCGCCTGGACCCTTCGTTCTCCCCGGCCCGTCGTACCCGTGGCCCGGGGACGGGGCGGCTACCGAATCTCCATCCGCCGCGACGGGGGCATCCGGCCACCCGTAGCGCCCTTCTGCTGTTTCTGCAGGGCCTGGCAATCCGGGCAATACCGCTCGTCGGAGTCCAGGCAGTTGCGGCAGAGCGTACGGCCGCACATCGCGCAGCGCAGCGTCGCCGGCGCGCCGCAGCGGTAGCACGAACCGACCAGCATCGGGACCCCGCTTCCCACGCTTCGCCTCAACGGGCGACGACGTTGCTCCGAATAAGTCCTTCGACGAAACCCCGCGCGTTCGGTGCGTTCGTGACGAAGTCCGCGGCTCGTCGCGCGCGCTCGCTCGCTCCCGCGAAGCTCAGCGCCCACCCCGCGGCGCGCAGCATGCCCACGTCGTTGTCCCCGTCGCCCGCGATGAGGCAATCGGCCGGAGCGAGGCCCCGTCGCGCGAGCGCTCGGCGCAGCGTCGAGAGTTTTCCGCAGCCGCGCTCGATGAGATGGATCGCATAGCCGGTCGATTCGACCCGGACTTCGGAGCGATCGACGTGCCGGCGCACTTCCCGCGCCGGTACGCTCGCTTCGATCGCCACCTCGGTCTCGCGCCATCGGTCGGTAAACAGTCGGTGGACCGGCACGCCCGCCCGGCGCACCGCGCGGAACGCGCGGTAGGCGATGGCGCGGTCGGCGCATCGTTCGATGCGCGGCCGGCCGTTCACGACGTCGTAGAGGATCCCGCCGTTCTCGGCGACGATCGGACCGGTAAGACCCAACGAACGGTGCAGCGCGAGCGCGATCGGTAGGACATTGCCCGTCGCCAACGTGACGGAGATGCGGTGGCGTTCCGCACGTTGAAGCAGGAGCGCCGCCTCGCGATCGAGGACGCGATGCGCATCGGTCAGGGTGCCGTCGACATCGGTGACGATCGCCCGAATCGACCCGCGCGGCGGGGCCACCGTTCGCCGCGGGGTCACGTCGGCCGGCCCTCGGAGGCGAGCAGTCCCGCCATCTTCGTGCGCAGGGCCGCCGCCACCTCCTTCCCGTCCCGCCGTCCCCGGACCTCCTTCATGAGGTCGCCCATCAACGCGGAGAACGCGGCCATGCCCTTCGCGAGTACGAGCTCCCGGTTCGCCGCCACGACCTTGCCCGCCATGTCCCCGAGTTCGTCGCCCGAGACCCCGACGAGTCCCCGGCGCTCCGCCGCGTCGGCGACGGACGTCGCCCCGGCCAGCAGCTCGTCGAGCACCGGGGGGATCGCCTCCTTCGCGATCGTGCCCCGCTCCAGGGCCACGAGGAGAGCCCGCAGGAGATCGTCGCTCACCTCGCGTTCGCCGTCGCCCGAGAGGCGCCCCATCGCGGCCGGCAATTCTTGGGTGAGGAGGCGCGCCACGTTGTTCGCCGTTCGACCGTCGGCGACGAACTGCTCGAACCGCGCGACCTCGCCGGAGCGCCACAGCTGATCGATCCGTTCCGGCCGGAGGGCAAAGTCGGCCGCGAGCCGTTGACGGGTCGCGGACGGCCGCTCGGGGAGGACGCCCTGGAGGCGCTCGGTCCGGGCCGCGTCGATCGTCGTCGGAGGTACGTCCGTCTCCGGGTACATCCGATTGCGTCCGGGTAGCGGTCGTGAGTAGCGGGTCGTTCCGTCGGGCAGAGGGTCGCGCGTCTCGGGAGGCACGCCGTCGAGCGCGGCGCGGGCGCGGCCCTGGACTCGGTAGGCGGCCGCGTGGGCCCGCGCGAGGTCCGGCGCGGCGAGGAGAACGAGGGCATCCGCCGGTTCCGCGTCCAGCTCGCGGCGCAGGCGAACGAGGAGTTGCTCGCCGATTCCCTGCCCGGGAAGCTCGTCCGAGTGCAGGAGACCGCCCAGGCCCACGCTCCGGGCATGGTCGGCGAGCTCGCGCCCGAGCCGGGGCCCGTCGGGAGTGTTCGCCCGCAACAAACCGGCGAACCCTCGAAATCGCAGGCCAACGACGACCCACCCGTCCCGGAAGCGAAGAGGCCCCTCGACGACCTCACGGAGAAGGTCGGTCACGGGTCGCGCCCCTTCGGGGGGGACGCTCGCCCCACGACGGCGGAGCTCCGTCGCCACCTCGAGAAGTCGGCGTTGGCGCTCCTCCTCCACCCCCGCGTACTTCTCGAGGAGTCGGAGCTGCTGGACGCCCTTGATCTCGACGCGCGCGCCGCCGTCGGTCGAAACGTTGAGGTCTTCCCGGATCGTGCCGATCCCCCGTCGGACCCGTCCGGTCGAACGGAGCACCGCCCCGATCTCCTCGGCCACGGCCCGGGCCTCGGCGCCCTGCGTGATCTCGGGCGCCGTGGCGATCTCGATCAGGGGCACGCCGAGCCGGTCGAGCCGGAAGCTGACCTCGTGGGCCCCGCCGTCGATCCGCCGGGCCGCATCCTCCTCGAGCGCGATCGTGTCGATCCGGTACCGTTGGCCCCCCACGTCGATCGCCCCGTCGACGGCCACGAGCGCGGTCCGCTGGAAGCCGGAGGTGTTCGACCCGTCCACAACGATCTTGCGCATCACCTCGACCTCGTCGAGGACCCGCGCGCCGAGCATCATCGCGACGGTGAGCGCGACGTCCAACGCCTCCGGATTGAGGAGCCCGGGGGGCTCCTCGTCGAGGTCGACGAGGCAGCTCGACGGGCTGATCTCGTACCGGAAGATGAGCCCCCGCGCCGACTGGAAGGCCGCCGCGGCGTCGACGAGGTGATCCTCACCCCCCGTCGCGCGGAGCGAACGCCGGACGACGCCGAGGACGGCCTCGGAGAGCTCGGACGGACACCGGCAGAACAGCTTCGCGGTCGCGAGCTGCTGGTGGACCTCGAGGCCGGCCTTCACCCGACCGCCCCGGTGTCCGTGTGCCGGTTCACCATCTCGCCGGCGCGGTCCGCGAGGAACAAGCGCGTCACCTCGGCGGGGTCGTCGCTCTGGCCGAGCGCCCAGAGGAGTTTGACGTACGCCGTTTCGGGCAGCATGTCGCCCGCGAAGACGACGCCCGCCCGGAGCAGCTCGCGCCCGGTCGCGTAGACGTACGGGTCGACGCTCCCTCCGAGGGTTTGGGTCGTCATCGCGACGACCGCGCCTCGGCCGGTCGCGGCACGGATCCAGGCGAGATGCTCCTGGGCGGTGTGACCGAGACCGGTCCCGGCGAGGACGAGCCCGCGGAGCGTGCGCGCGAACTCCGCCGCCCGCGTGGGGTCGAGCCCCGGGAACATCCAGAGGAGCGCGCCCCGCCCGTCCGGTGGCTTCGTGACCGCGAGCAGCGTACCGGACCGCGGACGACGCGCCTGCTCCCAGGACACCGCTCCGTTCGCTACCCGGCCCAGGGGAGGTTCGTTCCGCGTCGCGAACGCGTCCCGTCGGCTCGAATGCATCTTCCGCACGCGGGTCCCGCGATGGACCGCCCACTGGTCATCAGAAAGGCCCGCATGCATCACGACGACGACCTCATAGAGGTCGGGCTCCCGGGCGACCCGCACGGCCGCCGCCATGTTCGTGAAGCCATCGGAGGACGGCCGATCGGGAGAGCGCTGCGCGCCGACGAGGACGACCGGTCCGGGGAGCCCCTCGAGGAGGAAGCTCAGGGCGCTCGCCGTGAATTGCAGCGTATCGGTCCCGTGCGCGATCACGACCCCGACCGCGCCGGACCGGAATGCGGCCTCGACCTGATGGGCGAGGAGGACCCAGTCGTCGCGGGAGACGTCCTCGCTAAGCTTGTCGAGGACGCGGACCACGCGCACCGGCCCGCCCTGTTCGAGTTCGGGGAAGAAGCTCAGGATCTCCCGCTCGCCGTGAACCGGCCGGACGCCGCCGGTCTGATAGTCCACCCGTGAGGCGATCGTACCTCCCGTCGTCAGTAGCGCGACCGGGCCGGACGCGGGCGCGGACGGCGCCGTCGGAGGGCGTTCAACGGGCAGGCGCTTCTCCGTCGACGAAGCCGGCGCCGGGTGGTGCTCGATCTTCGCCCCCGGATCGACCCGGACCCCGACGTTGTAGCCGCTCTCGAGCTTGAGCTGGATGATGCGGTCCCCGGATAACTCGTGGGCCGGGACGAGCCGTCCGTGCCATCGGCGCCCGTCCGGATTGACGACGGTGACGAGCTCTCCCATCGGGAGGCGTCGAAGCTCGTCGATCGGATCGGTCGCCATCCACTTTCCCCGCACGACCCGGTCGCCGGGCCCGGCGGAGCTCCGAGGAGACTCCCCGGTATTAAGGGTGGTCCCGAGGTCGAGCGCGCGACATGGGGCGTTTTATACCGAGCCCTCCTCGCGCGCCGTACGCCGAGGGCGGAAGGTCGGGTGCCCGTGTGGGGTAGCTACAGGACCGGAACCATCCGGTCCCGCTGCAATGGATTATCCTAGAGGCCTGCGGAGCCTCAGACCTGGGTTCGAATCCCAGCACGGGCGTTGACCTTCGCACCGCGAAAATCGCCCGACGGAGTGCCCTCGACCGCCGATCGTGAGAACCTTCGCCGCTCCCCCACAATATGGGGGGCATGGTCGTGGCCGCCGGCGTGGGGTCACGCAGGGCGGGACGCGGGCAGGAGTGGCCGGCGGCCGAAGGCGAACGGCGGAGCTGGGCGGAGCTCCCTCGGCCCGTCCGCGACGCGCTCGAGGAACATCTGCACGCACGCGTCCTCAAATCGCGCTCCGAGCCCGGCGGCTTCTCTCCGGGGGTCGCCTCGCGGCTATTGCTCTCGGACGGGCGGAAGGTCTTCGCCAAGGTCGTGGGTCCCGAGCCGAACCCGAGTGCGCCCGAAGTACACCGGAGGGAGGCGGAGGTGCTCGCGCAGATGCCGCCGACCGCGCCCGTGCCGCGGCTCCTCTCCGAGTACGACGATGGCGTGTGGATCGCCCTTTTCCTGACCGAAGTCGACGGGCGCACGCCGCGGCTCCCTTGGAGGAGTGGCGAGCTCGATCGAGTGCTCCACGCCGTCGAGAGGCTCGCGACGATCCTGACCCCGTCCCCGTTCGCGGCGGCAACGTTTGGGGAACGACACCGGAAGGCGTTCACTCTCTGGCGCGAGATGGCGGGTTCCTATCGAGACCGGACGGACCGCCTCGAAAATCTCGATTCGTGGGCTCGGGGCCATCTTGACGAACTAGCCAGATTGGAGTCGAAGTTCGAGGCAGCGTCGGCCGGATCGACGCTGCTTCACTCGGACTTGCGGGCCGACAACATTCTTCTCGGCAAAGACCGTGTCTACATCGCCGATTGGCCCGGCGCGTGTATTGGCGCGCAATGGGTAGACCTGCTCTGCTTCCTGCCGAGTGTAGCTATGCAGGGAGGGCCCAAGCCCTGGACCTCGTTCGACCTAAGCCCGCTGGCGAGCGACGCCGAGCCCGCTCGGGTGGATTCGGTGCTTGCCGCTCTCACCGGGTTCTTCCTCGGGAACTCGCGCCAGCCCCCTCCTCCCGGCCTGTCCACGCTCCGCTCCTTCCAGCTGGCCCAGGGCGTCCAGGCGCTGGCATGGCTCCGGCGCCGTCTCGACGGTCGGTAGCCGAGCGATGGCCTTGCCGTTGTTGCGAGAGACCGCGACGACCTGGAGGGTTTGCAAGCCGCCTCGACCGATACGAAATCCCCCCTTTCCTCGAAAAGAATCGAGATCGGGGGCACTATGGTGCGAGACGCGCCGCTTCGGGCCGTTCATCGGCGCCGCGCCAACCGCGACCTCTATATCGATGTAATATATGGGTGTAGTGCTCATGGCCGCGAAGACCGTCGCCTTAGATCACGAGGCATACGAGATGCTCCGGAGACACCGGCGCGCCGGGGAAACCTTCAGCGCCGCGGTGAAACGGCTCACCGGTGGGCGACAATCGATTCTGGAGTACGCTGGCATCTGGAAGGAGATGCCCGAGAAGGACCTCGTGCGAATCCGGAGCTTTCTCGAAGCCGGCCGCCGCCGCGATCGGGAGCGGATGGATTTGTCGTTCCGAAAGGAGGTCTGAGGAGTGCACTGTTTCGACACCACGTTTCTGATTGACTACGCCCGCGGCGAAGACTGGGCGGTGCGCAAGGTGGCAGATCTCTTGAGCGCAGGAGAGCGATTGGCGACGCCGGCGGTGGCCGCCGCGGAGGTCCTCGTCGGGGCGCATTACCGTGGCGGACGAGTGCTCGCGAAGACGTTGGAATTCCTCGAGCGACTGGAGGTACTCCCCTTCGAGATCGGGGAAGCGACGGAAGCCGGCCGGTTGGGCGCTGAGGCGTTGCGCCGGGGCACCCCGCTCTCCGGAAACGATCTTCTGGTAGCCGCAACGTCGCGGCATCACCGGGGGATCTTAGTGACCCGGGACAAGGTCTTCTCCCACGTCGCGGGCCTCGCGGTGGAGGCCTACTGACCTGGGTCGTACGCTGCCCGGTCACCTCAAGGTTCCTTCGGCCCACCCGTCTTCGGAGCGGATCGGACCCCCCGGATGTCGGGGATCCCAGCACGTGGCCAAGGGCGACCATCGATTCGTGGATTCGACCCCGGCAGCTATCGACTTCGATGGACCCCGCCACCTCCGCCTCACGGGCGACCAGCGTGGGCTAGAATCTCCTTACCTGCCCAATAAATGGGGCGCCCACCAGCACGGGCGTCCCCCTCGGTCACCGGGCCCGTCGAGCCCAGTCTGTGCCCTGGGTGCGTCCACGAGGAACCGGAGCCGTGTCGGTGTCGTCCGAGCAGAACCCTTGTTCTCTTCGGCCCAAGCGGAGCGCTCCGATACGGCGCTGCTCGCGCGCGGTGCCGTACGCCGGGGACCCGGCCAACATTGAAATAATGTCCATCGCCTGACTCCCCCGTGGCGTCCGACCCAATCACCTCGATTTCGGTACATGCCTCGACGCTCCGCATGCTCCAACCGTTCAAACGAGGGGACATGACTTGGGACGATGTCCTCGTCGACTTCGTCGAGGAGCACCTCCCACAGGAGTTCGTTCGTGAAATGGCCCGTCGCGCTCGGATGCGGCCGAGTGTGACACTGGACGTTGTGCTGAAGGAAAACCGGCTGGCGTGATCCGTGCCCGGGGTCCGATTCACGGACGAGGCACGTCGTCAGCTTCGGGACATGCCCCGGCCGATCCTCGTGGAGTTCGCCGAGATCTTCCGGTGGCTGCAGCGGAATCCTACACGCCTGCCCCCGTGGGTGAATCAGAAGTTGCTGGGTGAGGAGCGCGGGCACCGCGTCTATCGAATTCGAGTGTCCGACTGGAGGGGCGTCGACGTCTTCGACGGCGATGCCGTCCGATTCACCCGATTCCGGCCTCGAAAGGATATCGGCTACGGAGCCTTGCCCAAGTCCTAAAGCCGATTCGTTGGGCCCGCCCAACGCATCCCGGCACGGACGTTTCCCTTCGGAGCCCTACGTTGAACGCGGCCGTCACCCGGTCGTTGGGCGACCTCGGCAAGGAAGCGAGCCCTTCACCGTCGTGGGGGACAACCTCCGACCGGAGCCACGGCTGGTCCTGCCGACATCCTTATGGTAATTGATTCCAATTGGAGGCCGTGGCATCGGCTCTCGACCGCCCCACCACTATCACCGTCTCGGAACGCACCCGACGACTCCTCGAATCGGTCAAGGCGGAAGGGGAGAACTACGATGAGATGCTTCAGAGCCTCTTGGAGGAAACGTTCTTCGACGAGGCGTTCTACCGAGAGATCGAGCGCCGCTGGCGGACTGAGAAACGCGTACCGGGCCGGACCGTGCTCCCACGGGCTGGCCCCGAGTGACGCTCTTCGAGCTCGCGTTTCTCGAATCCGCAGCGCGTGAATTCCAGGCCCTAGGTCGGCGGGAGAAGCGCCTCTTCTCGGAGAAACTCGTCTACCTCCTTCGGAATCCGTTCCGATCCTACCTCTGGCTCCGGGTACGCCCGGGAGCTCGGCACCCGGGTGAGTGGCGCTTCCACCTAGGAGGGTTTCGTGTCGTCTACCGTGTGGATGGCGCCACGGTCGTGATCACGCGAATCGTTGCCCGGCCCCGGGCGTATCCGAGGCGACCTCCGAAGACCAGCCGACGGCGTCGCTGAACCGACTGTACCGCGCGGAGCGTCGGCCGCGGGCACCTTGCGGCTCGGACCGGGTCGATCCCTGCCGGGTCGGTCGAGCCCTCCACGAGTTCTATGAACCGCCCACGATATCGAGCGCCCATCCGCCCGATCGTTTCCCTGGTCCGGGGGAACGGCAGCGCTCGAGCCCGACCCCCGATAAATACAGAGGGACCCGTCCGGGAAGCGTGCCGCGCGACGCGGTCGTGGATTGGCTGCTCGAGCCGAGCCAACCTTCGATCCGATACCGCGCGCTGACCGAACTCCTCGGCCGGCGGGCGTCGGACCCCAAGGTACGCGAGGCCCGGAGCCAGATCCCCTCCCGGGGGTGGGTCCGGGAGATTCTGAGCCGGAGAGATCCGGCGGGGTGGTGGGTGCGCGATCGGGGGTGGCTGGAGCCCCGATTCCAAGGGACCCACTGGAACATGCTCGCGTTGGCGGATCTTGGCGCGACGCGCGCCATCCCGGAAGTTCGCGCGTCCTCCGAGTACTGGATGGCCAAGTCGCCCCTCCAAGGCGGCGGCGTGGGCGGTTTCGGGAAGGGAAAGGGCCACCACTGCTACACCGCCAACATGGCCCGAGCGCTCCTCCGCTTCGGGTACGAAGACGACCCCCGCGTGCGCGCGACGCTCGACTGGCTCGTCCGGTCCGCGCACCCGAAAGGCGGGTGGACCTGTCGTTTCTCCTCCGACGGACCCGCCCCGAGCCGAACGCTCGATGCCTGGGAGGGACTCGGTGCCTTCGCTGCTTTCCCTCGTTCGAAGTGGACGACCGGGATGCACGCCGTGGTCGAACGGACCACGGAGTACTATCTCGAACACCGGCTCCACGAGCAGGGCGAACGGTACGAGCCGTGGTACCGCTTCCACTGGCCGGTCCACTACTACTACGACCTCCTGGTCGGCCTCGACGCGCTAACAGCTCTCGGGTACGGTGACGACCCGCGGCTCGCGTACGCCCTCGAACTCCTGCGGACGAAACGACGGTCCGATGGGAAGTGGAACCTCGACGCGGAGCAGCCCGACCCGGATCCCGAGTCCGCTCGATGGTACGCGGCTCACCCCAAGGACCGACCGATCCCGTTGACGTTCGAGGTCCCAGGTCGACCCAGTAAGATGATCACGCTTCGGGCGATGCTCGTCCTCTCTCGTCTGAGGTAGATCCCAGTACCCAGACTTGACGACAACGGCGCCTTCGTCCCGCCCGGGGGGCCGTCGACCGAGCGCCTTCCTCATCGCCAATTCACGGCGCGCATCCGCGGCCGAGGCGCCGAACGGGGCCCAGCCTCGTGGTGCGTATGCCCGCGCAACCTGCCGAGAGCGCGCGCCCCAGTCGGGAAACGGGCCGGTTCGGAGCGGCACAAGGTATATGGACAACAGGCGCCAAGAAAGTTCGGGTCCACCCACCGTGTTGTCGACACCGCAGAGATCGGGCCTCGCGGTGGCCACCCTTGCCGCCGTCGTCGCCTGCCTGATCCTTCCCGGCCTGATCGTCCACGCCCCTCCCCCCACGCCCGCGGGCGGTCGAGGGGGGGCTCCCCCAGTTCGTCCTGGCGCGGTTGACTCCGGCCGTTCGGTGCCGGGGACAAGTTCGCCCCCCCGATCGTCGTCCGCCGTGCCGGCGGCGTCTCCGAACCTGACCTCCGCCGGCCAATCGCCGGCCGCCCTCGGCCTCAACTGGACCAACACCGCCGGGACGCCGTTCACCAACTTCACGGTCGAGGAGGCCAGTCTCGCCTCCGGGTGGAGCTACTCGACCGTCGCGGTGATCACCGACCCGACGGTCGTCTCGTACGCCGCTTCGGGCCTCTCCCCGGGCGTCGCCTACCGCTGGCTGGTCGTCGAGAACTACCAGACCTGCTTCATATTCTGCTCGCCGGCGTCCCAGACCACGAACCCCCTCAACCTCACCCAACCCGCGGTCGCGTTCCTGAACGATTCCGCCGTCACGGCCACGAGCGCGACGCTCCGGTGGACGAACAACGCGACGTACGGGCTGAACGTCTCCTTCTCGTCGTATGCGATCTACGAGTCCCAAAACGGCGCCGCGGCCGCACTTTTGACGACGTTTTCGACCGTCGCCTCCCACCAGTACGTCGCCTCCCTGGTGTCGGGGGCCAGTTACACGTTCTACCTGGTGACCTCGGATTGCATCGCCGGGTGCGGCGGGGCAACCCCCACCCTGAGTTCGACGCAATCGAACCTGTTGACCGTCGGAACGCCCGGCCCGCTCTCGGTCACGGTGTTCGCCCAGAACCCGACCATCGACCTCGGACAATCCGACTTCTTCACCTGCACGCCGATCGGCGGCAAATCTCCCTTCACCTACGCGTGGGACTTTGGCAACGGGACCTTCGTCGCGGGGTCGGCCAGCGAGAGTATGTTGCTCGCGGGGCTCGCCCTGCATGTCGTCACGTGCAAGGTCACGGACGCCCAGCCGTCCGCCGCGTCGGGGGCCACCAACGTCCGCGTGAACCCGGCCCTCGCGGTGACCGCGTCGATGAACCGGACCGCGGTCGATGTCGGGCAGCTCGTAGGATTCACCTGCACGATCTCCGGAGGTACCACGCCGTACGCCCAGGGCTGGACGTTCGGCGATGGAGCGAGCGGGAGCGGGACGTCCGCGAGCCACCCGTACGCGGGCCCGGGCGCCTACGCGCCCGTCTGCTCCGTCACCGACGCCGCGGATGCCACGTCGGCCCCCGCGCTCGCCCTCGTGGTCAGCCCGGCGCTGGCCGTCACCGCCCGAGCGTCGGCGACCGCGGCAGCCCCGGGAACGAGCCTCACGTTCACCTCCGTTGAGTCGAACGGCACCGGCTCGTACTCTCCGTCGACGTGGGATTTCGGCGCGGGCGTCACCCTCACGGGCGCCGTCGTGCACCACGCCTTCTCGGCGGTCGGCACCGCCGTCGTGAAGCTCCTGGCGACCGACTCGAACGGGGGGACGGCGAGCCGGACGGTCGACGTCAATGTCAGCCGCATCACCGTCGTCGTGACCCCGACGTTGACGTCGATCCACCCGGGCGCCGTCGTCTGGTTCAACGCCAACGCCTCCGGCGGGGCGGGAGGCCCGTTCAACTTCACGTGGAAGTTCGGTGACGGTTTCACCGGCTACGGCGCGGCGGCGACGCACCGGTTCCCGACGGCCGGCACGGACGCCCCGACGCTGACGGTCACCGACCGACTCGGGGCGACCAACGGGAGTGCGCTTCCCCCGATCATCGTCGCCGCGGCCAAGGCGTCGTCCTCGTCCTCGAACTACGGTTGGAGTTTGCTCGCGATCGCGATCGTTGCCGCCGTGGCCATCGTGGCGATCGTCCTCGTGATCCGGCGCCGCTCCGCCGGGACCGGGGAGCTCGACAAGGCCTCCGCCGCGTACGTCCCACCCACCGACCCCAAGGCGACCGTTCGCGGGGCGAAGATCTGTCCCAACTGCGGGGCGTCGAACCTGCCGATCCGCCGCACGTGCAGCCACTGCGGCAAGCCGCTCCCCCGGGGCGGCCGCTCCTAGACCGACGGGCTCGGTGGGCCCTCCGGCCCGAGGGCCGTCCCACGATTCCGGAAGCCGCCCTCGGGTCGCTGTTTCGGTGACGGAAGGCTCCGCGCGACACGTGGCGACGACGCCGGACGCCGGGCCGTGCGTACTACCCTGGGGTCGAAGGCCGGTCGCGGTCCACGAGGGGGTGGAGGCGATGGCCGGCGGAGTCCCAGGCGAACGCCTGCCAGCGACTGGGAAGTTCCCAGGAGTTCGTCCCCAACGTGAGCAGGAGGAAATCGCTCGGCGGCCGGTGCCGAGCGAGCTCGGATTCGATCTTTCGCTTCCACACGTCGGTGGCCTCCTCGAGCGTCCGCGCCCCGTCGGGCATCGGGTAATCGGGGTAGAGCACGAGGATACCCAGCTCGGCCCCGCCCCGGACGACGAGCGGTAGCTCTTGCTCGGTGACCGCCTCGGTCGCCTGGTCCTCCTGGACGATCAGCGCCGCGAGCTTCATCGGCTCGACCGGCCGGAACCAGAGGATGTCCTGCCGAGGGGAGGGGTCGGTCGTCTGGTAGAATCCAAAATCGCGGGCGAGGTCCCCCAGGAGCCCGCTCATGATTTGGTTCCACTCCGACGTGCTGTACTCGCCGAGCAGCTCGGCCTCGGACCTCTCGCCCCTGGCGAAGTCGACATGGCGGTGATAGAAGACCCCGAGTTCGCTCGCCGGGTCGGACGCGGCGAGGTCGTACCGCTCCCGAAAGCGGGTGAACCACTCGGTGGGCGAGAGCGTGTCCGAAGGGAAGCTGATCGCCATGCACACTCAAGAGGGGACCGCAGGCTCGTGGGCTACCCCGGTACGACCCGGGTGCTTTATCATCTTGTCGAGAGCCGGATGCGCTCTCACCTTGTCCGCCCCGAACTCTCGAGAGGGGGGCGCCCCGTGGGTTACCGCCGGCGGTATCCGCCGCCGCGCGGCGGGTACGAGCGACCTCGCCCGGTCGGGCGCGAGCGCGGCTCCCGCCGTCCCCCCGCGGGCGCCGGGGGCGCGGCGCGGTCGTAGTCGAAGCCGGGCAGCCGCGCCCGCGGGATCGTCACGTTGAGGTGGCGTTCGATGGCGCGCAGGTCGTTCTCCTCGTCGGGCGAGACGAGCGAGAAGGCGTCCCCCCGCCGAGAAGCACGCGCCGTGCGACCCACGCGGTGGATGTACGCCTCGGGCACTTCGGGGAGGTCGTAGTTGACGACGTGGGAGACCCCTTCGACGTCGATCCCCCGGGCGGCGAGGTCGGTCGCGACGAGGACGCGGTGCCGGCCTTCGCGGAACTTCGTGAGCGCCGTGACCCGCTGGCTCTGGCTGCGGTTGCCGTGAATGACGCCCACGTCGATCCGCCCGTCGGAAAGCTGACGGGCGACGCGATCGGCGCGGTGCTTGGTCCGCGTGAAGACGAGCACGCTCGTCATCGTCGCGTCCTCGAGCAGCGCCTTCAGAAGGTCGCTCTTGCGGTGGGCGGGAACGGGGAGCGCGAGGTGGGAGACCCCAACGGCGGCGGCCGTCGTCTCGCCCACCTGGACGGTCTTGGGGTCGGTGAGGAACTCCCGGGCGAGCTGGATCACCTCCTTCGGCATGGTGGCGGAGAACAGCAACGTCTGCCGCCGGCGGGGGAGGCTCGCGAGGATCCGGCGGACGTCGGGGAGGAAACCCATGTCGAGCATCCGGTCGGCCTCGTCGAGGACGAGCACCTGCAGCTCGCGGAAGTCGACGTACCCGCGCCGCATGTGGTCGAGCAGGCGACCGGGGGTCGCCACGACGATCTCGACGCCCCCGCGGAGCGCGCGTTCCTGGTCGATCATGCCGACGCCCCCGTAGACCGCGATCGACCGGAGGTCGGCGTGGCGGCCGAGGACCTTCAGAAACTCCTGGGCCTGCAGGGCGAGCTCTCGGGTCGGCGTCACGACGAGCGCCCGGATGCGACCGCGGGGCCCCCCGAGCAGGCGTTCGAGCAGCGGCAGCAAGAACGCCGCGGTCTTGCCGGTCCCGGTCTGGGCCGTGCCGATGAGGTCGCGGCCCCCCACCGCGGCCGGGATCGTGTCCCGCTGAATGTCGGTCGGCTCGAGGTAGCCCATCTCCTTGACGCCGCGCCGCAGGCGCGGATGGAGCGGGAGGTCGTCGAATGTGGTGGCCCGGCGGGGAGGGGTTTCGGCGGTCGATCCCGCGTTCTGTTCCGGCAAGGTGGGGCTCGATGTTCGCCGGGTGCGAGCCGGGTGGCGGGATTAGGGTTTGGATACGACGAACCGCACCCACCATCAAGTGCTAGGGTCCGGCACGGGACGGCGGTAGCACGGACGACCGGCGTTGCGCGGCCACGCCTTCGGCGGCGCGAAGCGCGCCGTTCACGAAGGTATATGGCCCGAGTTCGTCTGCCGCGCCCCCATGGAGTGGCCCCTCCGCTCCCCCAAGGGTTCGACAGCTTTCCGATTGCTGCGCCTCGCGCTCCCCGTCGCGATCGCCCTCCTCGCGATGCCGACGGTTCAGCTCCCCGCCGCGTCCCCCCCCTCGCGGGGCCCGAGCGGTGTCGTCGTCTTCGCGGTCGACCCGGTCGCGCTCGCCGCGGCTTCGCTCGCAGCGGGCCACGGACCCGCCGCCGCGCCCGGCGCCCAATGCAGCCTCGCACCATCGGCATCGGCGACCTGCACCCTGCCCTCGCTCGCGCCCCACCCCTCCGCCGGCCCAACGAACGAGAACTGGGTCCAGCTGACCGGGGTCAACGGTCCGAGCCGCCGGTGGATCACGATGATGGCGTACGACCCGATCGACAACTACACGGTGCTCTTCGGCGGCGTCCCGCCGGGCCAGGCGGTCTCGGCCACCCTCGGCGACACCTGGGTCTACGCGGCGGGGGTGTGGACGAACCTCACCGCCAATCTCACGGCCGCCCCGTCGATGCGGTACGCCAGCAGTTTGGCCTGGGACGCTCGGGACGGCTATCTGGTCCTGTTCGGGGGCCATCTCCTTCCTGCGAATACCGTCTACAACGACACGTGGGAATTCCTTCACGGTGCGTGGACCCCCCTCACGCCGACCTCCGCGCCCGCGGCTCGGTGGCGGGCGGCGATGACCTACGACGTGAACGACAGCTACCTCCTACTGTTCGGGGGGACGGGGCTCACCAACACGTCGGCGCAGATCACGTTCAACGACACCTGGGCGTTCGCCGGGGGTCAGTGGACAAATTTGAGTAGCACGACGACGGGCCACCCGTTGCCACGGTACCGCGCGAGCATGGCCTACGACGCCCGCGACAAGTACGCGGTGCTCTTCGGGGGATGCACGAGCACCGCCTCGCTCTGTGAGACGGGAGACACCTGGATCTACACGAACCACAGTTGGACGAACAAGAGTTCCACGCTCACAACGCACCCGTCGGCCCGGGTGTACTTCGGGTTCACGTGGGATTCGGCGTTGAAGGCCGACCTTTTGTTCGGAGGCTCGACCTCCACGACCTCCGGCCAGCAGGGCGATACGTGGCTGTTCCTGAACGGCACGTGGAGCTCTCTCGCGCTCGCCACGCACCCGGCCGCCCGCGGTTACGAGGCCCTCGCCGACGACACCGGCGACGGGTACCTGATGCTGTTCGGCGGCACCGATTACACGACCTACTACAACGACACCTGGAGCTTCGGCCCGGCGTTGGTCACCGCGCTTCACGTCGCGCCGACCACCCTCGACCAGGGCCAGAACCTCACGCTCACGAGTGCGGCGTGGCCGACGCTGACGTCGTACAACCGCAGCTACGCCGGCCTACCGGCGGGGTGTGCGAGCGCCAACCTCACCCGGATCGCCTGCGTGCCGACCGCCGCGGGCGCCTACACGATCGAAGGGTTCGTCAACACGACCACGGGGGCGTCCTACACGCGCAACGGTTCGATCACGATCAACCTGCCCCCCCAGATCACCAGCTTCACGGCGACCCCGTCGGTGCTGACGGTCGGCGTGACGACGAACCTCTCGCTGTTCGCGACGGCCGGGACCTCCCCGCTCTCCTACGCGTACACGGGACTTCCGGCGGGATGCTTCAGCGCGAACCGGACGTGGATCACTTGTCGGCCGTCGACACCAGGGTCGTACACGCTGCACGGGATCGTACGCGACGCCGTCGGCAACCAGACCTCGATGACCGCGAGCTTGACCGTCTTTGCCCCTCCCGCGGTGACGGGGTTCACCGTCTCGCGGACGTTCGTCGACGTCGGGCAGGCCGTCACGTTCCGCGCGAACGAGAGCGGCGGAACGCCGCCGGTCCACTTCGCCTACACCGGGCTCCCGGGCGGCTGCAGCTCGGCGGACACCAACCTGCTCGCGTGCGTACCCCAGAGCGCCGGGACGTACATCGTGACCGTCAACGCCAGCGACACGTTCGGCTACTTCGTTCACGCCGCGGTGACGGTGACCGTCGCCGCCGACCCTTCGCTCTGGGGCTTCGTGGCCACCCCCTCCAGCGTGGATCTCGGAGCCTCCGTGACGTTCAACTTCAGCGTCGCGAACGGCACCGGAGCGTACACCTTCGCGTACCGCGGGCTCCCGCGGGGTTGCACCATCACTGGGGGGAGCGGACAGAGTTGCCAGCCGACCGTGACCGGCACCTTCGCTGTGATCGTCTCCGTGACCGACGGCGCCGGGTTCACGGTCAATGCGACCACCTCGCTCGTGGTCAACGCCCTGCCCGCGGTGACCTCCTTCACGGTGACCCCCAACGTCGTCGACACCGGACAGAGCCTGAACTTCGTCGTGGCCGCCGGCGGCGGCACCGCGCCGCTCACCTACAGCTTCACCTTGCTGCCGACGGGCTGCGCGGGGGCGACGACGGCCACGTTCTCGTGCCGGCCCACCGCCGCCGGAACCTTCTCCACGGCCGTGACCGTCAGCGACGCGTTCCACGCGACGGCCCAAGGCACGGCCGTCGTGATCGTCCACCGTGCTCCCACCGTCACCTCGTTCGCCGCGAGCCCGGCCCCGGTCGTTGCGGGTACGTCGACCACGCTCACGACGGTCGTGGCGGGCGGCACGGGTGCGCTCACGTTCCTCTACACGGGGCTCCCCCTTGGTTGCGCGTCCGTGAACTCCTCCTCCGTGGTGTGCCGGCCGACGGTGACCGGCTCGTACTCGATCACGGTGAATGTGACCGACCAGCTCGGGTCGTCGGTCCAGGCCACGACGACCCTGGTCGTGACGCCCGTTCCCGCGAACCCGTCCTCCGGGAGCGGCTCGCTCCTCGGCAGTCCTTGGGTCCTCCTGGGCCTTCTGCTCGCGGTGGTGGCGGTGGCCGCGATCGCTGTGATCGCGATGCGCCGGCGCCGGCCGCGAAGCCCCACGACCGCGGAGCCCGCCGCCGCGCCCGAACCGGAACCGGATTGGGCGGAAGGCAGCGAGGGCGACGGGGCGTAACGCTTCCCGGTCTACCCGTCCGGGCCGGACGGTAGTTCGACCGACCGCTTCCATCGGATCGCCACGCGCTGCCCGGCGGGGCGCGCCGGCTCGTTCGAAGCGCCGATCGCCGCCACGCGCTCCCCGGCCGCCGTGGTAAGGTGGGTCATCGTGGATTCGCCCACGACGCCGGAGCCGATCACTGTCGCGGCCAGGGCGCCGGGATCCGGCGGCCCGAGGAGGATCTGGCTCGGCAGTACTGCGACCGCGCCCGACGGACCGGGGAGCACATTGTACCCGAGAAACCGAGCGACCGCCGCCGTCGCCGGACGGTTGAATACGTCGGTCGGGCTCCCGAGCTGAACCAGGCGACCGGCGAAGAGGAGGGCCACCCGGTCGCCCAGGAACAGTCCCTCTTCTCGGTCGTGGGTGACGAAGATCGCGGTCGTCCCGAGATCCCGGAGCACGCTGCGGAACTCGGCGGCCAGGGCGTGGCGGAGCTCCGGGTCGACGGAGGCGAACGGCTCGTCGAGGAGAACGAGCGCGGGGCCCGGCGCGAGCGTTCGCGCGAGCGCCACGCGTTGCTGCTCCCCACCGGAGAGTTCGTCGGGCCGTCGCCCGAGGAGCGCATCGAGCCGAAGCAGCTGGGAGAGTTCCCGGACCCGCGACGTGACGAACGCGCTCGGTCGACGCGCGATCTCGAGGCCGTAGGCGATGTTCTCCTCCACCGAGCGGTGCGGGAACAGCGCGGGCTCCTGGAACAGCATCCCGATGCCGCGACGATGGACGGGCACGTCGAGGATCGACCGGCCGTCCAACCGAATCGCCCCGGAGGCCGGCCGCTCGAGCCCGGCGATCACCCGGAGCAGCGTGGTCTTGCCGCCGCCGTTCGGGCCCATGAGCACGAGCGTCTCCCCGCGACCGACCGAGAACGTCACCTCGCGAACGACCGGCGTCCCCTCCCACGCCGCCGTGACGCTCTCGAGTTCGAGTAGGTCAGAGGCTGACACGTTCCCCCCTCCGGGCGATCACGAAGAAGACGACGAGCGTCAGGACCACGAGGAGGCCCGCGAGGGCGTTCGCCGGGGCGGTCGCCCGAAGGGCCAGGAGGCGGTAGAGCGCGACCGGGAGCGTCGTGAAACGCGCCGTGGCGAGAAAGTACGTCGCCGTGAACTCCCCGAGCGCGATCGCGAGGGCGAACAGCGCGGCGGTGACGAGACCCCGACGGGCGAGGGGAACCTCGATGTCAAGGTACGCCGCGAACGGCGAAGCGCCGAGCAATCGGGCCGCGTCCCGGCGCTGCGGGGAAAGTCGGCCCAGCGCGACGCCGAAGACCTGGAACGCGAAGGGGAGCGCCAAGGTCGCTTGGCTCACGACGATGAGCGCCCAGACGGTGGACGCGCCGCCGAGGAGCGGGCGCCAGAACGTCGCGAGGGAGAAGGAGAGGACGACCGGGGAGATCACGAGCGGCAGGAAGAGCACGAACGGGACGATCCGGGGAGTCGTCCTCGCTCCTCCGTACGCGAACCCGCCCACGACCCCGAGGACGAGCGCGATGCCCGCCGCGAGAGCGGCAAAGAGCAGCGTGTTCGCGAGGGCCCCCCCCGCCGAGATCCCGAGGGCCGACGTGACCGCCGGACCGAACAGCGTCGCCCAGCCCTCGCCCAGCGCGGGAGCCCCGCGACCGGGCTGCACGCTCCGAACGACAACGGCCCCCAGGACGAGCGCGATGATGCCGAAGAAAGCGAGGGTGATGGCGAGGGCGGGCCAGGCGAGGGGCGACCGCCATGGAATCCGCCGGCGGACATCGCGGGCACTCCGCGTCCGGGCGCGCAGCCTCTGGGCCAGCAGGACGTAGGCCGCGGCGGGTGGGAGGACGAGGAGGACCATGACGAGAGCGAGGACCCCGGCCGCGTGGGGTTGCACGAAGGTCTGGTCGAGGGTGTAGACCCGGGCTTCCAAGGTGTAGCACCGGGCCCCGCAGATGAGGAGCGGCGCGGCGAACGCCAGGGCCGAGAAGAGGAACGTGAGAAGCCCGCCGGCGATCGCGCCGAGGGACGACGCCGGGCCCCAGACGTCCCGGAACCGTTGGGTCGGTGACCCGCCGAGCGTGGCGACCGTCTCCTCGAGCTCGGGGGAAGCTCCCGCAACCCCGGTGGCGGTGAGGAGAGCGACGATCGGGGCGTTGAACACGACGTTGACGGTGACAATGCCCGGGATCCCGCGACCCAAGACGGCCGTGATCGGCGCCGCCTGACTGATCAGGCCGCCTCCGCCGAACAGGGCGCCGACCCCGGCGACGACGATGAGCGCCGGGAGGAGGAACGGCACGAGGAGGACGCCGAAGAGCGTGCGACGCCCCACGAACTCGTAGCGGCCGAGAAGAACACCCGCCGGGTACCCCACGGCGACGGCGCCGACCGCGCTCAGCCCGCCCTGCTCGAACGAGTTGACGACCGCCTGGGCGTTGACCGGGTCGCGGAGGACCTGGAGGATCCCGGGCGCTCCTCCTTCCGCTGCGACACTGCTCGCGAACAGCGCGAGCGCCGGAAGGAGCGCGAACAGGACGATGAAACCGAGGGCGGGGAGGAGCGCGAGCGATTCGCCGCGGAGCCTCACGGGTGGGTGTTGGCGATCCCCTGCCATTGATCGAGCCAACCCTGCGGACTGTGGAGACCGACGTCCGTGGCGTTCGGCGTGGTGAAGTCGTTGAGCGGCCGGACGAGCGTCGCGTTCGGCATCGCGGCGTAAGCGGCCGGAAGGGGGACGGTTACGTTCGCCGGGATCTCCCATTCCGAAGTCGGGAGGAGCGATTGCACCGCCCCGCTAATGAGCCAGTCGAGCAGCGCGCGGTCGAGCGCAAGGTGCGGGGAACTCCTGACGATACCGGCTCCGTAGATGGTGCGCCAACCGTACTGCGTTCCGTTCCACGTGCTCACGGTCGCGTTGAACGCCCCGGAGCTGTTCGTGAACGCGGCGTACGCCGGGTCGGTGAGGTAGCTGACGACCATCGCGGGGGCGGCGCCGGGGGAGGTGAACGCTCCGAAGGCGGTCGACCAGTCGGGCGCGACCCGAACGGAACCATCGACCGCGTTCCAGAACGATTGCCACGGTTGGTGGAGGACGTACTGGTAGAACGCCACCTGCCAGGCGAGCAGCTCCTCGCCCGTGATGTCGGTGGGCGGGTCTTCGATCATCAGCCCCCGGGCCCACGAGAGGTTCGCCGCGATCTGCGGGAAGGCGGAGGAAGCGATCGCCCCGTGCGTGGCGGCCGCGAAGCTGGTGGTGTAGTCGATCGCGAGGTAGCCGTACTCGTACGGCGTCACCGCGTGATCGGGACTCAGCTCGCCGACGATCGCGGCCGGAACGTGCGCGAGCCCGGGAGCGACGTACGGAACGAGCAGGCCGAGCCGGTCCGCCTGGGGGGCCGTGACTTCGTCGAGGCCGATCACGACGTCCGCGACCGGCGCGTTCTGTTCGTTGGCGAGCGCGGTGACGAGCGTGCCGGCGGGGCAGAGAACTTGAACGTGGACCCCGTGCGCGCGGCCGAACGCTCCAAAGACCGCATCGAACAGCGGCGAACCGCACGAGCCTCCCAGGAAGCTCGCGTAGGTGTAGACGGTGATCGTGGGCTCACCGTGCGGACGCAGGGAGGTGAGCTCGACGTACGCGCCGTAGGCGGGGAGCGCAACGACCAGAACGATCACGACGGCGAGGAATCGCCGACCCACCCGTCCGGGCGGGCGACGAGCGACCGGGGCCGACCCCGGGGACGTCGACTGCATTCCTACCGCGTTCCCGCGGTCGGAGCTCTCAGACGACCCATCGCGATCCCTTCGCGGGCATTACCCCGGTCAGGTTCGTGGGGTCGACGGGTGGATCCCGTCCTCTCAGCCGTTGCACAGCTCCCCCGGCGGAGTGTCGCACGGGGGGGTCCCCTATTACGGTTTGCCGACGGCGCGCCCCGAGGAGCGGCGCGCCGCCACCTCACTTCTTATACGTTCCAGTGCCCCAACAGTAGTCGATGGCCGACCCGACGACCAAGCTTCGCTTTGGCACGGAGCTCGTGAAGCGCGGCTTCGCCAAGATGACCCAGGGCGGAGTCATCATGGACGTCACGACGGCGGAACAGGCGGCGGTCGCGGAGGAGGCCGGCGCCGTCGCGGTGATGGCGTTGGAGCGCGTGCCGGCCGACATCCGCGCCGTCGGTGGGGTCGCCCGGATGGCCGACCCGCTCAAGATCAAGGAGATCCAAGAGCGCGTCTCCATTCCGGTCATGGCCAAATGCCGCATCGGGCACACGTCCGAGGCGCAGATCCTCGAAAGTCTCGGGGTCGACATGGTCGACGAATCCGAGGTGCTGACGCCCGCCGACCCGTTCCACCACGTCGCGAAGAAGCAGTTCAAAGTCCCGTTCGTCTGCGGCGCCCGGAATCTCGGCGAGGCCTTACGCCGGATCGACGAAGGTGCGGCGATGATCCGGACGAAGGGCGAGGCGGGTACCGGGAACATTGTCGAAGCGGTCCGCCACATCTGGACGGTCCGGCAAGAGATCGACGCCCTCAAGGCGCTCCCGAAGAAGGAGGTCGGTGCCTGGGCGGCCCAGGTGCGGGTGCCCGAGAAGCTCGCGAACGAGGTACGCGAATTGGGCCGGCTCCCCGTCGTGAACTTTGCCGCCGGCGGCATCGCGACCCCGGCCGACGCGGCGCTCTGCCGTCTGCTCGGCGTCGACGGCGTCTTCGTCGGCAGCGGGATCTTCAAGGCCGAACACCCTCGGAAGGTCGCGCGCGCGATCGTCGAGGCGTCGCTCCACTTCGACGACCCCGCGGTGCTCGCCCGCATCTCGGCGGGCCTCGGGGAAGCGATGCGCGGACTGGACGTCGCGATCCTCGCCGAGACGGAACTCATGCAGGGCCGGGAATCGATGCCCGCGCCCCCCGTGGCGCCCAAATCCGCGGTGTAGGCCCGCCTCCTCGCGCCGGCGATGACCCGGGTCCGAGCGACCGGCTGAAGGGGCGCCGTGCGCATCGTTCAGGTCGCTCCGTTCTTCTATCCCCACGCCGGGGGCGTGGAATCCCACGTCCGGTCGATCGCGGGAGAGCTCCACCGCCAGGGCCACGAGGTCACCGTCGTCACCTCCCAGCACGCCCGGGGCCTCCCGCGGTCGGAGGAACTGGACGGGATCCACATCGTCCGCGTCCCGTCGTGGGCGGTCGTGCTGAACACGCCGATCGCCCCGTCGATCGGCCGCGTCGTTCGAAGCGTCGCCGCGAAGGCCGATATCGTGCACGCCCACTATCCACCCCCCCTCACCTCGTACTTTCTCGCCCAAGCCCTGCCTCGGGGAGGACCGCCGATGTGCCTCACGTACCATTGCGACCTCTACCTCCCCGGCGTCACCGGCCGCTTCCTCACCGGTCTCTTCTCCCGGTACTTCTGGCCGCCCACAGTGCGACGGGCGGGCCGGGTGATCGTCCATACGCGGAGCTACGGGGTCACCTCAGGTGCCCTTCGGGGGCGGCGGCTGGAGATCATCCCCTCGGCCGTCGACGTCCGTCGGTTCCGGCCCAGCGTCGACTCGGACCAGGTCCGCCAACGGCTCGGCCTCGAGGGCCAGCGCGTGATCGCCTTCGCCGGCCGCCTCGTCCCGCACAAGGGCGTGGACGGCCTCCTCCGCGTCCTGCCCGACCTTCCCGCGGACGTCGCCCTCCTCGTGATCGGTCGGGGCCCCCACCTCGCCCCCTTGAAGGCCTTCGCGCGGCGACTGGGGGTCGAGGACCGGGTCCGGTTCCTTTCGGACGTCTCGGACGACGCGCTGCCCTCCCACCTCGGCGTCGCGGACCTGTTCGTCTTCCCGTCCCAGAACCGCCTCGAGGGATTCGGCCTCGTCGTCGCCGAGGCGATGGCGACCGGTCTCCCCGTCGTGATCGCCGACATGCCCGGGGTCCGGGAAGTGATCGAACCCGGGCGCGAGGGACTTTTGGTCGAGCCGATGATCCGTGGCGACCTCGCCGCGAAGCTCCGCGAGCTGCTCGACGACCCGGAGCGTCGGCGAAGGATGGGTCGGGCCGCCCGCCAGCGGGCGGAGGAGCGCTTCGCGCTCCCCGTCGTTACCCGCGAGCTGCTCCGCGTTTACTCAGACCTGATCGCAGCTGGTTGATCTGGGTCGAGAGCCGCCCCGCCTCGCTCCCAGCGGCCTTCTTCCAGTCGGGGCCGTTCGAGGCGTAGAGGATGCTCCGGGACGCGTTCACGATGAGCGCACGTCCGGTCGCGTCCGCGCCCTCGCGCACGGTCGTGGAGAGCTGACCTCCTTGGGCCCCGACGCCCGGGACGAGGATCGGGACCTGGTTGCCCAGCGATTCCCGGGCGAGCCGCACGGCGTCGGCGTACGTGGCGCCGACGACGACGCCGACGTTGCCGTGGGCGTCGGCGAGCTTGCGCGCCTCCGCGACCACAGCGAGCCAGAGCGGACCGCGGGGGGTGGGGATCTCCTGGAAGTCGGCGGCGCCGGGATTCGACGAGTGCGCGACCACGAAGACGCCGTGGGTCGGGTCGTCGAGGAACGGCGTCAGGGTCTCCCAGCCCAGCCAGGGGGTGACCGTGATCGCGTCGAACCCGAACCGGTCGAACGCCCCGTCCCGGATCATCCGCATCGTGTTCGGGATGTCGTTGCCCTTGAGGTCGAGGATCTTGAGCCGCGTCGGCCCGATCTTGTGCGTCAGCTTCGGGAGCAGCGCGACCCCCTCCGGTCCGAAGGCCAAGTAGGCCCCGAGCTGCATCTTGTACGCGGCGGTCACCGGGTACGTCGCGTCGATGACCCCGTTTAGGAACCGGGTCAGCACCGCGGTCTCGGACCCTCGGCGGACGGAGCGAGGGAGCTGGGCGAGATCCGGGTCGAGTCCGACGCACAGCAGCGAGTTGCGGGCCGCCAAGATGCGGTCGACCTTCGCCTGAAATTTGAGAGCCACGACCTTCAGCAGGTCGTAAGGTGGAAAATGGTTGCGACGGGGAAAGCCCCGTCCACCGTTCGAGGACGCGCTCACGTTTTTTATCGGGCGAGGCCTCTCACGACCGTTCGTTGAGCACCCGATGATGCCCGAGAATCCCCCCACCGATCCCGCGAGCGAGGTTCGCTTGAAGGACCTCCGCGCCACGGACGGCGGGATCGCCCTCATCGCGCGGGTCGTCTCGGTCGCACGACGCGAGATCACGCGGAAAACGGACGGGGGACGTCGCACGCTGCTTTCCGGACTGCTGAGCGACGGCACCGCCTCGGTCCGGTTCACGTGGTGGGACCCCCCGCCCGAGGGCATCGAGCGCGGGACGGTCGTTCGGGTCGCGAACGCCAAGGTCCGAGAGTTCCGGGGCCGTCTCGAGGTGACATTCGACTGGAAGAGCCGCGTCGCGGAGGGCAGCGCGCTCGAACTACCCACCATGAGCTCGGAGGACCTCCCCCTCCGCCCCGTCGCATCACTCCGGCCCCGCGACGAGGGATTGCGCGTAGAAGCGCGGGTCGTTCGTGTCGGCGAGAAGAACGTCACGGTGGGCGACGAGCGACGGGTCGTTCACGAGGGCGTCCTCGGGGATGCGAGCGGCGTGCTCGCGTTCTCGAGCTGGACCGATTTCCGAATGAAGGCCGGCGAGGCGCTCCGCATCTCCGGGGGGTACGTCGGGAGCTTCCGGGGCCGTCCCCAGCTGGTCCTCGACGAGCGCGCCCAGGTCGAGCGGATCTCCGGTACCAATCTGCCGCCTTCCGACGCTCTTGCGAACTCACCGCCGCGTTCGCTCGCGGAGGTCGAAGCGTCCGGGGGCGGCGTCGACGTTTGCGTGGAAGGGCTCGTTGTGGGCCTCTCCCCCCCGAGCGGGATCGTCTACCGATGCCCGACCTGCCGGCGCCAGACCCAGCAGGGACTCTGCCGGCTCCACGGCCGCGTGGACGGCGAGGCCGACCTTCGGGCCCGGCTGGTCCTCGACGACGGGACGGGGAGCGCGACGATCCAAGCCGGACGGGCAGATGCGGAGGCGCTCGGAGGCCACACCCTGGAAGAGTGGCTCGAGAAGCTCCGCAGCCAACCGGACGCCTCTCGCGTCGAAGAAGAGCTGTTCGAGCGGACGTTCGGCGAACGGCTCCGGGTGCGCGGCGATGCGTCGGTCGACGATTTCGGCGTCAGCGTCTACCCGACGAAGATCGAACGCGCCGCGGCGGCGACTTCTCCGGACGTGGGGGAGCTCGGACACCGGCTGTTGAAGGTGCTCCCGTGAGCCGACGCGAACCGGCGTGGCGGGTCCTGGCCGTCGAATTCAACGCGGCGGTCGAGGAGGAGAAAGGGGCGGGCGAAAAGGCGGCGAGCTACCTTCTCTCCCCGTTGGGCGCCCGGATGAGCCGCGTGCTCGTGGCCGGGACGCTCACGCCGGCGGAACCCGTCGGGCGGCCGGAGGGAGCCCCGTTCCTTCGGGCGCGCCTCGCCGACCCGACCGGAACGGTCAGCGTGACCGCCGGCTCGTTCCAACCCCGGGCCATGGCCCTGCTGCGCGCGCACGCCGAACCGGGACTCGCCCTGGTGGTGGGCCGCGTAAACTTGTTTCGAGGCCGGGACGGGAACGCCTACGTTTCGGTCCGGGCCGAGGGTTTGCGGTCGCTTCGGGTGGAAGCGTACCGCGCCCAGCTCGCCGAGACGCTTCGCCACACGCTCGACCGGATCGACCTCGTGCGGCGACTCGCCGCCGCGCCCTCCGAAACCGACGCCGCGATCGTCGCGGACGGGGTCCCGGCGGCGTGGGTGCGCGCCGCGCGCGCGTCGAAGCTTCGCTATCCAGCGGTCGACGCCACGCGATTTCGAACCCCCCTCACGAGCGTCGTCGCGGCGCTCGGACCGACCACCCCTCCCGCCCGGCCCGAACCCAGCCGTGGGTCGGTGCGGATCACGCGGAGCCCCCCTCCGGCGCCCGCCGCCGCCCGGTCCGCCGCGGAACAGGCCGAAGCGTCCGCGTTCCTGGACGTCATCGACGGGCTCGCCGAGGGGTCGATCGACGGGTATGCGGACCTTCGGGACGCGGTACGAGCGGCCGCGGGCCGCGGCGTCACGGCGGAGCGGGCGGAGGAGCTGTTGAACTTCCTGGAGGAGGACGGGGTCCTCGAGGAGCCGATCGTTGGCAAGCTCCGTCGCGCGTAGTCCCCCTGGCGACCCGCCTTTCGCGCCGGCCATGGATTTATATCACCCCCCGTGTCGGCGGCGGGGGAATGACGAACACCTGTCTCTCCGATCCCCGTGACGAGAGATGCGACGGGCCGACCCCCACCCCCCGGTAGGAACCTCCCGCTATGGCCAATCAGTTCAGCTGGACGCCCGCGATCATCCTCATCGTCGTGGCGATCATCGCCGCGAGCGCCGGCACCGCGGTGCTCTACTTCCACAATCGCCCCACGCCGGCGAAAGCCCCTTCCCTCGTCGGGATCGGCGACAACGCGACGGTCAACTACGTCGGGATCTTTGGAAGCGGCCCGGACGCGGGTCGGGTGTTCGATACCTCGCTCTACTCGGTCGCCATCAACACCGCCGCGTATCCGAAATCCCTGGAGTTTGGCGCCCGGAACGGGGCCGCGAACTACACGCCGCTCGCGGTCCACGTGGGGGGTCACACCCCGCAGTCCGGCTACAACCTGGGCGGGCAATCGTTCATCCAGGTCGTGACCGGGTTCTGGCAGGGTCTGGTAGGCCTTCCCGGGAACCAGACGAAGGCCGTCGTCGTGCCCCCCGCGCTCGGGTACGGCAGCAAGAACCCCGGGTGCATCGAGAAGGAGCCGCTCAGTTTCCAACTTCCCGTCCTCCGTACGATGGCCGGGACGACGTTCCAGAAGCTGTACCCGACCGCGCTCGCGACCTCCGGGACCGAGTTCCGGGAACCGCACTACGGCTGGAACGTCCTCATTCTGGCCGCCAACGCGTCGTTCGTGACGATCGAGAACGAGGCGGTCGCCGGAACGACGTCGAGCCCGTCCGGCTGGCCGCTGCTCGTCAGCAACGTGAGCTCTACGCCCAACGGAACAGGGTCGATCACGCTCGTTAACCAACTCAACCCGGACGGGGCCGGACGCATCGTCGGGACCGACTACCTCGGGACGGGGCCCTGCACCTCCTCGGCCCACGGGAGGTTCATCGTGACCGCCGTCGACCTTGCGAACAGCACCTACACCGTGGACTACAACAGCGAAGTCACGGGCCAGACGCTGATCTTCCTCGTCACGGTCGTGAACATCTTCCACCCGGTCGCCACGTCGGTACCCGCGTAAGCGCGGGACGCGAGCGTCAGCCGCCGAGCGTGATCCGACCGCGCTTGAGCAGTTGCTCGAGCTGCTGGTCCGCGACGTGCGCGTACGCCGTCTCGGCCGCCACGGAGTCCCGGCTCCCCCGGCTGTACTCGCGGATCGTCCGCCGCGCTTCGTCGCGCCGCGCGCGGGATCCCCGGTCGATCCGGAGGATCTCGTCGTCGATCTCGCCCAGCTGACGGCTGAACGTCTGGACCTTGTCCATCGTGTCCCGTCGGGCCCGCGCCTTCGCCCGGATGTCGCCCACGAGGGCGCCGACCTCCTCGAGCAGCGAACGCATGTTCGCCATCCGCCGGTCGCGCTCGACCTTGAGGCGGGCGGATTCGGCCATCAGTTTCTCGAGCTCGGCGCGCTTCGTCTGGACGTCTTTGTCGAGCGTCTTCACCCGGGCTTCCTGGGTGCCGACCGCGTCGGCGACTTTCTGGACCCCGTCGAGCTGTTTGTTCAGCGAGCGCATCCGGTCGATGAGTGCGTTCTCCTCCGCCAGCGGCAGCGCCATCGTCTGCTGGCGGTGCTCGAGCTGCTTGATCTCCCGCTGGACCTGGTCGGGCCGGGGCCGTTCGCCCCGGGGGAGTTCGCTCCGGGCGAACCGGAGCTCCTGGATCGTCCCCTCGAGCTCGCCCCGCGCCTGGTCGCGACGCCGACGAAGCTCCGCGAGGTCATGCCCGATGGCGCGGTACTCGTCGTGCAACTGCTCCAGCGTGTTCTGCTTCGGGGCCTGGCGGGCGAACAGGACGTTCTGCTCATCGACGAGCTGGTGGACCTGCGCGAGCAGGAGTTCCCGACGGGTCCGCAGGTCCCGGAACTTCGTTTCCAGGGTGCGTCGGCGCTCGCGGTAGTCGGCCTCCTCCTGCTCGGCCTCCTCGCTGAGCGAACCGCGAACGCTCACGTCGGAGGGAGTCCGGCGAAGGGTCAAAAAGGCTCTGTCGGGGCGAATCGCGCGCTACCGCGGGAGCGACCGGCGGACGAGCTTCGCCGCGAACAGCGCGGCCGGGACCGCCGCGTCGATGTTCACGACGGCGATGGGAGCGCACGACTGCAGCATCGCCGTGAGCGCCGCCTCCCCACGGCCCCCCCGCCCGTACCCGACGGACGTCGGGACACCGACCACCGGGGCCCCTACGAGCCCGGCGAGCACCGTCGGGAGAGCGCCTTCGCGGCCGGCGAACACAAGGTACACGCTCGGCCGGGCGCGCTCGAGCCGTAACAGCGCCCGTTGAAGCCGGTGCAGCCCCGCGACGCCGACATCGTGGGCCACGACCGTGCGGATGCCGAGCGCGCGCAGGATCGATTCCGCCTCGTCCGCGACGCGAACGTCCGCCGTCCCGGCCGAAACGATCGCCGCCGTCCCGCCGATCGCGGGGGCGCCGAGGTCCCCCGCGAGGCGAGCGAGGCTCCCCCGTCGGGCGAACCGGAGGGGGAGCCCGTGGCGCATCTCCCCTCGCAAGCGTCGCCGCTGGCTCGCCGAGATCCGGGAGATCAAGGCCCCCTGGCGGCGTCGATGGAGACCCCGCAAGAGCGCGACGAGTTGCCCGGCGCTCTTTCCCTCGGCGAGGATGATCTCGGGGACGCCCGTCCGCGCCGGTCGACCGGCATCGAACCGGACCTCGCGTCCCACCCGGATCACGCGCTCGCGGGCGCGCCGTCCCGCCCCCGAGCGCGCCGCCACGTCAGCCAAACGGACGAAGCATCATATATCGGGCGCCTCTGGGTCGGCCCGCTCCGAGGACGAATGGTCGATTTCTCCCTCACCGAGGAGCAGCTGAGCCTGCAGGAGCTCGCCCGGAAGTTCGCGCGCACGGAGATGGCCCCCCACGCGGCCGAGTGCGACCGTGCCGGGCGTTTTCCGGAGGAGATCTATCGAAAAGCGTGGGAGCTGGGGCTGATGAACCTCAACGTCCCCACGGAGTTCGGCGGGAGCGGGCTTGCGCTGCTGGAGCAGACCGTCATCGTGGAGGAGCTCGCGCGCGCCTGCGCCGGGATGACCACGTCGATCATCGCGAACTGTCTCGCCCTCGAGCCGATCCTGCTGGGCGGCACGCCCGAACAGCAGCGGAAGTTCCTTGCGCCGTTCTGCGCGGAGTACCACCTCGCCTCGTTCTGCCTCACCGAACCGAGCGGGGGGAGCGACGCCGGCGCCGTCAAGACCCGAGCGAAACGGGAGGGCGACGAGTACGTCCTCGACGGGGAGAAATGCTTCATCACGAACGGTCCGCACGCCTCCCTCTACACGGTCTTCGCGGCCACCGACCCCTCCGCCCGCCAGAAGGGGATCAGTGCGTTCGTCGTTCCGCGAACGACGGCGGGCGTCACTCCGGGCCGGGAGGAGGAGAAGATGGGCCACCGCGCGTCCTCGACGAGCACGGTGCGGTTCGAAGGGGCCCGCATCCCGGCGGATCACCGACTCGGGGCCGAGGGCGAGGGGTTCTCGATCGCGATGCGGACCCTCGACCAGACCCGCACGCCGATCGGCGCCCTGGCCACGGGGATCGCGCAGGCCGCGCTCGACCACGCTGCGGCCTATTCCCTCCAGCGCCACACGTTCGGCAAGCCGATCGCGGAGCACCAGGCGATCCAGTTCAAGCTCGCGAACATGGCCCAGGAGCTGCACGCCGCGCGGTGGCTCACCTGGCATGCCGCGTGGACGATCGACCACGGTGCGAAGGGAACGCTGGAATCGTCGATCGCGAAATGCTTCGCCTCCGACGCGGCGATGCGGATCGCCGACGAGGCGATCCAGGTCTTCGGCGGGTACGGGTACATGAAGGAGTACCCGGTCGAAAAGCTGCTGCGCGACGCCAAGCTCGCGCAGATCTACGAAGGGTCGAACGAGATCCAGAGGATCGTCATCGCGCGGGAGCTCCTGCGGGCCTACGCCTAGACGGTCGCGCCGATGGAGATCGTCGTCCTCATCAAGCCGGTCCCCGAACCCGAGACGAAGCTCCGCCCCACCGCGGACGGTCGTGCCTTTGATGGCGAGGGCGTCAAGTTCGTGCTCGCTGGCTACGACGAATCTGCGGTGGAGCAAGCGCTCCTCCTGAAGGAGTCGGTCGCCGGATCGAAGGTCCGGGCGATCACCGCTGGGCCGGCGCCGCGCTCGGAAGAGGTGCTGCGAGCCGCGCTCGCGCTCGGTTGCGACATGGCCACGTGGGTCGAGATTCCGAAAGGCGCCGACCTCGACCCGCTCGCCTCCGCCCGGATTCTCGCAACCGCCGTGCACCGCTACCCGCACGACCTGGTCCTCACCGGTAAGCAATCGCTCGAGGACGAATCCGGGTTGGTCGGTCCGGCGCTCGGGGCGCTCCTCAACGTGCCGGACTTTGGGGGCGTCGCGGATCTTCGGTACGACGAGGCCTCGGGGGGCCTCCGCTTCCAGCGCGTGGTCGAGGGCGGCAACGAAGCTCTTGCTTCCCCGCTCCCGTGCGTCATCGCCCTTCAGCAGGCGTGGAACGACCCGCGAACCGCGAAACTCCCGAACATCCTCAAGTCGCGGAAGATGCCGATCGAGAGGATCGAGGGCGGACACGAGCCGCTCCTTTCCCAACAGCGGCGCGTGGCGTTCCGCCTCCCGGCGCCCCGTACGGGCGCGCGGATGATCGATCACACGACGCCCGAGGAGGCCGCCGAGAAACTGGTCCGGATCCTGAAGGAAGAGGCCAGGGTGTTCCCCTGACGGTCGTGCTCGTCATCGCGGATGCGCGCGAGGATCATCTCGGTGGTGCGAACCGGGAAGTCGTCGCCGTCGGCCGCGGGGCCGCCGGCGAAGGAGGACATCTCGTCGGAGTTTTTGTGGGCCCAGCCTCCGCCGCGAGCGAGTTCGCCCACGCCGGCGTGGACGAGGTACACCATCTGGAGCCGGCGGCCGGAACAACGCCGTCGAACGCCCAACTCGCCACCACCGTACGCTTCGTCGCCGACAGGGCCGGCGCCCGGGTGGCGTTGATCAACGGGACAACGCGAGGGCGCGACCTCGCCGGTCGCCTTGCCGTGCTCTGGGACGCCGCCGCCGCCACTCAGGCGACGAGTGTGGCCGTCGTTTCGGCCGACACGGTCCGGGTCACGCGACCGGTTTTCGGCGGACGCGCCACGCAAGAGCTCGAGCTCGTCGGGCCGAGAGCGGTCGTCGCCCTCAAAGGGCACGCGTACGCGGTTCCACCGCCCGCGACGGCGGCCGCCCCGGTTCATCCGCTCCCGGCCCCCGAGGGATCTCCCGACCGACTCCTGGGATTCACCCCCGCGGGCGGGGGGACGGGTCCCGCGCTGGGGGAAGCGACCATCGTCGTCGCGGGAGGCCGGGGCGTAAAGTCGGCCGAGAGTTTCAAGGTCGTCGAGGAGCTTGCACAGTCCCTCGGCGCCGCCGTCGGCGCTTCGCGCGCCGTGACCGACGCCGGGTGGCGACCCGGGGCCTACCAGGTCGGCCAGACCGGGACGAGCGTCTCCCCGCAGCTGTACATCGCGGTCGGCATCTCCGGGGCCATCCAACACCTCGTCGGCATGATGAGTTCGCGCGTGATCGTGGCGATCAATTCCGACGCCCAGGCCCCGATCTTCCGCGTCGCCGACTACGGCATCGTGGGCGACCTGTTCAAGATCGTGCCGGCGCTCACGCGGGAGATTCGGAAAGCCCGCGGGATGAACGCGTAACTCGCGGTCGGGTGCGGGCCGCTCAGTCCACGGCGGTCGCCGTGACCGTCTCCGCGTACGGTCCCGTCTCGCTCACCGGGATCCCTTTGGTCACGCCACCGAGCGCGGCGGCGAGGGCCGCGATAGCCAGGTAGGACAGCGCAAAGACGACCGCCATCACGACCACGACGCCGAAGGCCTCGATGCCGAGCTGGTGCAGGGCGGCCGTTCCGCCGCCAAAGAAGAGCCCGTTGGGAAGCGACGTCGGGGCTCCGGCGGCGACGGCGTACGTGCTCTCGGTGAAGAACGCGATCATGGAGATCCCGAAGAGCCCGCCGACCAGGTGGCCGGGGAGGAGGCCCACGGGGTCCGAGAACCACTTGGCGCGGGCGAACAGCCTTTCGGCGTAGACGAACACCGGCCCGCAGAGCAGCCCGAGGACGAACGCGCTCCCGGGGCTGACGAACCCCGCGAGCGGCGTGATCACGATGAGGCCCATGAGAACCCCGTTCGCCGCCTCCATGTACCCGGGCCGGCTCTTCGTCACCGCCCAACTCGTGAGCATGACGGAGAAGAGGGACGCGGCCGCTGCGAGGAAGGTCGTTAACACGACGACCATGGTCTCCCAGTTCAGGGCGAGCACGCTCCCGGGGTTGAATCCGAACCAGCCGACCCAGAGGAGGAGGACGGCCAGCGTGAGCCACGGAGGGTTCACTTTCGGAGCCACGACCTCGCTCGAACTCCGCCCGCGCTTTTTCTCCTCGCGCCAGATCTGGACCAGGAGCGCGAGCCCGGCCGCCCCCGCGGCCGCGTGGACGACCAGGCCCCCGGCGAAATCGACCATGCCCATCTTGAAGAGCCACCCGGTCGGGTTCCAGATCCACGCTGCGGGCAGATTCCAGATCAGCACGAAGTACGGGATCGAGAACAGCGCGAAGGCCCGCATCTTGATCTTGTGGAGGACAACGACGCCGACCAGCGCGAGGGTCACCGCCGCGAACGCCGTCTCGAACAGGAAGTAGGTCCCTAAGGTCAGTCCGTTCGTGGAGAACGGTGGTGCCATCGACCACCACGGCGACTGGTAGATCGTCGGATTCCCTCCGAACCCGCCGAGGAAGAGCCCCTGGTACGTGGGGTTGCCGATCACGCCGTTGCCGACCGTGGGCGCGAAGCCGGTGTTGAACCCGACGATCGCCATCACCACGACCGCGGAGCCAGTGATGATCAACGCCTTCATCAGCGCCCGCGAAAGCCGCTCCCCGAGTTCGCCGACCTCGAGGAACCCGACCGAGACGGTCATCGTGAACACCAGCAGGGCGGCGAGGAGGACCCAGAGGTTGTTGATCAGGAACGGATCCGACAGCATCTTCGAGCGGCCTCGGCGAGAGCTACGGCGGGGAGGGGGTCAAAAAGCATGCTTCCCATCCGAAGACTCCGCCGCACCCTCCGGCACGTCCGACGGGCGCCCTCCCCCTCGCGCCGCGGGCCAGGGGACCACTACAATCGGAAGAACAGATCGAGCCCGTCGCGCGCCAGCTTGCGTCGCGAAACTCCGGCCACGCGGATCGCCGTGCGCAACGCATTCCGGGCGGTCGTCTTCGCCGCCCCGGTCTCGGTCATCAGCTCGTGGAACAGGGCCGTCGCGAGTCGAGGGTATTGGGCGTAGAAACGGGGGTTCCACTTGACCCGGTCCAGCCCCTCGAACTCCCGGAAATCCGCGAGGATATTCGTACGCTCGAGACGGGACTCGTACTCGGCGAGCCGGGCCGCGGACGAGTCGTGGGAAGCCCGCGCGCCGAGGGCGGTCTCGGCCGCCTCGAGCCCGCTGCGCACGGCGTAGTTCATCCCCTGGATCACGATGCCGTTCGAAAAGACGAACCCGGCGGCGTCGCCGGCGATCATCCATCCATCCCCGTAGAACGACGCCGGCCGGCTCGCCCAGCCGGAGGAGATCAGCTTCGCGCCGTACTCGACGAGCTCCGCGCCGCGGAGTCGCGCCGCGATCGTCGGATGGAGCTTGAATTGCTCCATCAAGTCGTGCGAGCGCTCCTTCTGACCGTACAGGCTCCCCAAGTTGAGGATCAGGCCGACGGAGAGCGTGTCGCGATTCGTGTAGAGAAAGCCGCCGCCCATCACGCCGGGCGGGAACGTCCCCACCACCCACTCCTCGGCGTGGCCCTCGCCCTCCCCGAGGTTGAATCGTTCTTCGATCCGACCCGCATCGAGCCGATACACCTCCTTCATCCCGAGCTCGGTCGTGTGCCAACCTAGGCGTTCCTGCGGCCGAATCGGCGTCCCGAGCGAGAGGCGTGAGTTCGCGCCGTCGCAGAGGATCGTGACGGGCGCCGACATCGTCTCGCCCCCCTGAACGATCCCATGGGCCCGTCGCCCTTCCCAATGGAGCCGCTCGACCGGCACCGAAGTTACCACCGTCGCGCCGGCTTCTTCCGCCTTCTTCGCCAGCCAGGCGTCGGTACGGGCCCGGAGCACCGTGTGCGCGACGTACGGCGGTAGGCGCCACGTCGGGTCTTCGAACTCCGTCGCAAGGGAGCCGCCGGGAGTCAGGAATCCGAAGCGCTTCCGCACGACGTGGCGCTCGACGGGCATCTCGGTCCACCAGGAGGGAAGGATACGGTCGAGGTCGTGGCCCCAGAGCACGCCGCCGGAGAGGTTCTTCGAGCCCGGGTCCGCCCCGCGTTCCACCAGAAGGACGCTGGCGCCCCCCTGGGCGAGACGGATCGCCGCGGCCCCGCCCGCCATGCCCGCGCCGACTACGATGACGTCAAAATCGTCGGCCATCGCCCGGTCCGGACCCGCTCAGGCGGGCGCCGCGATTAAGCCTGCGCCGAGGAGGGATGCTGGCCCGGGCTAGGTGTGCGATGGCGGAGCGGGAGGTGGGGCGACGCCCCCGCGCGCTAAGTTCTGGGTCGCCGACTCGATCAGCCGCTGGAAGTTGAACGGGTGAGGGATGCCGAGCCAGTCCTCGTTTCCGATCGTGGTCGACGCGCCGCTTTCCGAGCTCACGCGGACGGTGCCGTACCCGAGGATCCGCTGTCCGACCGACTGGTGTACGTCGACCCCCCGAACCTGCGTGATCGGAATCTGGTCGAAGTCGCGACCGAGGATGCCCGATTGCACGATGACGCGGTTCGTCGTGATCGCGTAGACGGTCGTGATCCACTTGAGGTAACGAACCACGAGCCAGAGCACGAGAAGGAGCGTCACGAGGAGTACGATGATCATCAGGATCGTGTTGCCGATCGCGCCGCCAATGCCGTGGAAGGCCCAGTACAAGCCGGGGATCGAGAGATTCCACCCGTACGCCACCGCGGCGGCTTGCAGGTCAAAGATGGCAAAGACGATCAGGCCGAAGACCGGACCGGGGAAATAGTAGAGTTTCGTCGCGCGAGTCTCCTCCAAGAGGCCTTCGGCCTCCGCGAGGTACGTCGATTTGAGCAGCTTCGGCATATTGTAGCTGCGACCGGAGCTCATATCGGGAGACCCCGGGGGCTCCCCGACAGATAAATCCTCGCCCGAGGGGGAAGTCGCGCCGGACCAGCTTATAGTTCGCACCGCGTCGCGACCGCGATGGGCGTCACAGACTGCCACGTGCACATCAACCCGATCTGGGAGATGCGCGCAGAGGCCCGCACGATGGTCGGCCATACGTCGGCGACCGACCAACTCGATCGGATGGTCCACCATCCCGAGGAGTTCCTGGCGTATCTCGACACCTGCGGCGTGGAACGCGCCGTCCTGGTCAACTACGTCGCTCCGGAGATCATCGGCTACACCGACAAGGCGAACGATTTCGTCGCGACGTACGCTCGGGCGGATCCGGACCGGCTCATCGCCATCGGGTCGGTGCTGCCGTCCCATCCCGACCCCGCGGGCCGGGTCCATACCCTCGTGCGCGAGCTCGGCATTCGTGGGCTCAAGATCCATCCTCCCCACCAGCTGTTCGAGCCGAACGCCTACGTCCGGGGCGAACTCCCCGGCCTCAAGGCGATCTACCGCGCGTGCGAGGAAGAACGAATCCCGGTGATCGTTCACACCGGCACCTCGGTGTTCCCCGGTGCCCGGAACCGGTTCGGCCAGCCAATGCTCGTCGAGGATGTCGCCATCGATTTTCCGGACCTGACGATCGTGCTCGCCCACGGCGGTCGGCCGTTGTGGATGAACGAGGCGACGTTCCTGGCCCGGCGGTTCCGCAACGTCTTCCTCGAGATCTCGAGCATCCCACCGCCCCGACTGCTCACGTGGTTCCCCGAGCTCGCCCGGTTGGGCGAGAAGCTGCTCTTTGGCAGCGACTGGCCGGGGCCGGGGGTGAAAGACATCGGGGCGAATCTTACCGCGTACCGAGCCCTTCCGCTGCCCGCCGACGTCATCGAGCGAAGTCTCGCGACGAACCCGGACCGCGTCTTCGCACGGCGGCCGGGCGCCTAAATAGGCCGGCGTTCTCTAATCGACGTGCCCGACCCTGACGAGAGCATCGCCACCCCCGCGGCCCCGGCCACGACGCCGGAGGCCGAGGAAGCTCCGTTGGCCGTCGTGGTCGTCGAGGGAGGGGAAGAGGTCGGTCGTCTCCCGCTCCCCCGCCGGAAGCGTGGGGAGATCTTTGGCATCGCGAACCAGTTGCTCGGTGCCGCCCGTATCCGGGTGATGTGCGAAGACGGCCTCTCCCGGATGGGGCGGATCACCGGGAAGATGAAGAAGAAAATGTGGATCCGCGCGGGCGACCTCCTCATCCTCCGCCCCTGGGGATTCCAAGAGGGGAAAGCCGACATCCTGTTCCGGTACAGCCGGACGCAGTCGATGTACCTCTCGCGGCGTAACCTTCTCCCGCCCACGATGGACATCTTCGGCGCCCCCGACGCACCGGCGGACGGCACCCCAGCTCCCACCTGAACCCCATGGCCGACGCCATCGCCGGGCCGCTCTCGGCGCTCGAGATGGCGGTCGTCGAACAGAACGCGGTCGCCCGGGGCATCTCGATCGACGTCCTGATGGAGAACGCGGGGCGCGCGGTCGCGGAAGAGGCGGCCCGGCGGTCGACCCCGAGCAAGGGCCGCATCCTCGTCCTCGCCGGGACGGGCAACAACGGGGGCGACGGCACCTGCGCGGCTCACTACCTTCACCAGTGGGGCTACGGCGTGGACCTGTTCCTGGTCCGACCCCCGTCCGAGATCCGGTCGGCCGCGGCCCTACGGTGTTGGGAGCGGGCCCGGCGGGACGTCCGGAGCCACGTCGGCCTCCCCGACGCCAACGTGCTCGACGGGGTCGGGCTTGCGATCGATGCCATGCTCGGCAGCGGCCAGACGGGACCGTTGCGTTCGCCGTACCGCGAGGCCGTGGAGCTGCTGCGTGCGTCGAACCTCCCGGTTCTCTCCGTCGACCTTCCGACCGGGCTCGGCGGCCCGACGGCGGTCCGCCCCCTCTGGACCGTCGCGCTCACCACGCTCAAGGAGGGCATGGACCCCCCCACGTGCGGGGAGATCACGGTCCGGGACATCGGAATCCCACCGGAGGCCGCCCGTGAAACCGGGCCGGGCGAATTCCTCCTCTATCCAGCCGGTCCCTCGACGGACCGACCCGGGCGTCAGGGACGCGTGATCGTCGTCGGTGGGGGTCCGTACTCGGGGGCCCCGGCGCTCGCGGCGCTCGCCGCCTTGAGGTCCGGCGCCGAGCGGGCTACGGTCTTCGCCCCCGAACCCGCCGCCTCCGCGATCCGGGGGTACTCGCCCGATCTCGTTGTGCACGCGCTGGGAAACGAGAGGTTCCGAGCGGGGGATGCCGCGCGGTTCCTCGAGGTGGTCGCCCGGCTCCGGGTCGACGCGGTGGTCCTCGGCATGGGCATGGGCCGCGCCCCGGAGTCGCTCGAATTCGCGAGGACCCTCCTCGAAAAGCTCCCAGCCGAGTTGCCGGTCGTCGTCGACGCCGAGGCCCTGGCCGCGTTGACCCCGGCCTCGCTAGGCCCCCCGCGTCGACCGTTGATCGCGACGCCCAACGCGGCCGAACTCGAGCACATCTTCCATCTCGATCCCCCGCCGGCCCCCGACACGCTGCTCGAGTCGATCGGCGTGCTCGCCCGAAAGTTCGGAGTGACCTTCGTAGCCAAGGGCAAGTGGGACGCCCTGAGCGACGGGAATCGCGGGGCCCTGAATCGGCACCACCCCGCGTCCCAAAACGTCGCCGGCGCCGGTGACGTTCTCGGCGGCCTGCTCGGCGGTCTTCTCGCTCAGGACGTCGCGCCGATGCACGCGGCTCGGCTCGCGACCTACTGGGCGGGTTCCGCGGGGTATCACGCTGCGGAGAACCGGGGTTTCGGCCTGATCGCGTCGGATATCGTCGAGGCTCTTCCGGCCGCCCTGGTCAGCGGGCTACAACGGGTTCGACGGGACGGCGTCGGCTAGGCGTACCGCACTCGGCCGCGGATCTCTCGGGCGCGCTTGCGCACCGCCTTCGCCCCTCCGGGATTCCCGGCGTCGTATCCGGTGAGGAACACGCGGAACAGCGCCGCCCCGTCCGGGTGGAGGGATTTCAGATCCTCCTCGACCAAATGGAGGTCGATGCCCAGCTCCTCGACGCTGGCGTTGCGGCTACCCATCGAAAGGTCGAGCAACGCAGGGCGGCCGTCGTCCCCGTCCGGATAGAGCACGTTCGAGCTCGTGAGGTCACCGTGGGACATCCCCGCGCCGTGGAGGCGGCCCAACGCCTCGCCGAACGCGCGGACGAATGGCTGGAGCGTGGGACGCTCCTCGGCGTGCTTTTCGAGCAACTCTTTGAGCGTCGGCCCCGGCAGCTCCTCGAGGATGATCCGGTGCCGGTCGAGGTCCACATCGTAGACGATCGGCGTCCGAACCCCCGCGCGGCGGGCGTCGACGAGCAGGCGGACCTCGGTCTTGGTCCGTTCCTTGCGCAGCCGGTCGTCGAGCGACTTGGGACGGTAGCTCTTCGGATCGCGTTCCTTGAGGAGCGCCGGAAAGCCCCACCAGTCGACCCGGCGGAGCGCCGCCTCGGCCCCGCGCTTGTGGGGTTTCGCCTTCGACTCGGCGGCGGGTTCGTCCATCAGCTCGGCCGGCGCGAGTTCTGGTCCGCGGTCACGCGCACGATCGCTTCGCGCGCCAGTCGCGCTGCGAGTACGCTCGTGTTGCCCTGGTCGTAGGGGGGGGAGACCTCCATGATGTCGAATCCGCAGAGCCGCGGCGCCGCCTGCTGGAGGACGGTCTTGACATCGCGCGGCGTGAGCCCGAACGGCTCGGGCGTCCCGGTCGCGCCCGCGTACGCCGGGTCGATCGCGTCGATGTCGAGGGAGATGTAGATATGGTCGGTCTTCAGCATGTTCAGCGCGCGCTGGACGGCGGAATCGATCCCCTCGCGGGCGATCTCGTGGGCGGTGACGAACGACATCCCGATCTGCTTGTTGTCGCTGATCTCTTCCGCGCTCACGGACCGCACGCCCAGGACGACGACGTTTCGCGCCCCGACGCGCTCGACGATGCGACGCGCGGAGCAACCGTGGCTGCGGGGGTCGCCGAGGTAGCTCGATCGGAAATCCATGTGCGCATCGAGGTAGAGGACCCCGAGCTCGTCCGGCTTCGGGTACGCTTCCACGCACGGCGGCGAGCAAGCGTGGTCACCTCCGAATGTGATCGGGAACTTGCCGGCCGCGTAGATCGGGGCGACCGCTTCGCGGACCCCGTCGACCATCACCTGTGCCGAGCCGAACTCCTCCATGTTGCCGAGATCGTGGGTCGGGATGTCGGCGAGGTCGAGGCCGGTCTCCAGGTCGTACGACTCGAAGTTCCAAGAATGCTGCCGGATGGCGTCGGGTCCGAAGCGGGCCCCTGGCCGGAAACTCGTGGTCCGGTCGAAGGGGACCCCGAGGACGACGAATCGGGCGTCGTCCCAATCGGCGTTCGCATCGGCGAACGTCCCTGGTCGTTGCACGCGGTTAGGACCGAGGCCGCGTATTTCAGCCGTTGGGGACCGCTCGACCCGGGGGGGCGCGGCGGCCGGACCGTCCGTAGAGCCCTTCGACCGCGACGATCGATATCGCGGACGTCCCGAGAGCGAAGGCGATCAATCCGGCCGACCCGGCGAACGCAAAGGCGACCCCGCCCAGGAGCGGCCCTGCGCTCCACGAGGTCGAGTTGATCAAGGAGAACACTCCGAGATACTCGGCCCGGTGACCCACCGGGGCGAGACGCGTCACGTAGACCAAAAGTCCAGGATTGAGCAGGGCGAATCCGACCGTGCGCAGTGCCTGCCCGGGGACCAGGTACTCCCAACGACTCGCGAGGAGAAACAGCACCAGGGCGGCGATCGTGAACGCCGTGCCGTAGGCGATCCCCCGAATCGGCCCAGCGCGGTCGACATACCGCCCGCTCGGCACGGCGGTGAGCGCACCCGCGGCGAGACCGGCGATGGCGATCACGGCGATCTCAAGCGACGACGCCCCGAGGCTCGACGCGAACGTGCCGTAGTAAGAGCCGACGGCACCGCTACCGAAGGCCCGGATCGAGACCGCCATCGAGAAAATGAGCAGAGGCCGGTAGACCGAGAACGGAAGGCGACGCGGCGATTTCGGCAGCGGGAGGTCGGGGACCAGGACGATGGCGACCGTGATGGTGCCGATCATTACGGCGAGCACGAAACCGAACATAGCGTTGTAGCCGACGAAGGCGATCAGCACGCCTGTGACGAGGAACCCGGCGATCCCCCCGATGTACGACGCTGCGTTCAGGAGGCCGAATCCGCGACCTCGCTCGCCTTCCGCGCTGACGTCGGCGACGTACGCGTTGAGGGCGGGGGCGCCCACGGCGAGGGCGACCTGAGCCCCGATGAACGCCCCGCCGGCGGCGACGAACGAGTGCGTGAACGGGATCACGAGGAACAGCGGGAACGCGGCGACCTCCGCGCCGACGAGGAACGGCTTGCGCCGCCCGATCTTGTCGGACCACCGCCCGGCGATCGGGCCGACCAGGCTCGCGGCGACGTAGGCGGCGGCGACCAGGCCGAGCGCGACCGGAACGCTCGCGTGATCCTGGACGATGAGGTAGATCGGGAAGTAGACGAGGAAAAGGCCGGACCGGTTGCTCGCGAGGAGCGTGTAGAGGGAGAGGTATGCGAGCTCTCCCCGGGCCACGGCCGGCGAGAGTACGACCCTATTTGGCCGACGGGGGTAAAGAGGCCCGACGCTTCCAACGGCGGGGGCGCGGTACGACCGAGACGGACTTCGTCGGGCGGAAGAGCGAAGAGGACAACGTCGAGATCCTCGTCCTGCGGCATCCGCCGGTCAATGCCCTCAGTACCGGTCTCCTCGACGCGCTCGAGCGCCGCCTCCTCGAGGTGGCTCCGACCGCGCGGGCGATCGTGATCACGGGGGACGGCCAGTACTTCAGCGCCGGGGCGGACCTCAAGGAGCTCGCCACGCTCGGGCTCGACCGCGCGGGACAGATCATCGAACGCGGCCAGGCCTTGTTCTCGAGCCTGGAAGCTCTGCGCCCCCCGGTGATCGCGGCGATCAACGGGCTCGCGCTCGGCGGCGGGCTCGAGCTCGCCCTCGCCTGCGACCTCCGCGTCGCCGGTGAGTCCGCCAAGCTCGGGGCGCCCGAGGTCACGTTCGGGCTGATGCCGGCCTACGGCGGCACGCAACGCCTCCTCCGACTCGTAGGGCCAGCCAAGGCGCGCGAGCTGATTTTCACGGGGTCGATGATCCCGGCCAGCGAGGCCGCCAAGATAGGCTTGGTCAACCGCACGGTCCCCTCCGGTCAGGAGCTCCGGGCGGCCCGGGACCTGGCGCACACCATTGCGAGCCGCGCCCCGCGCGCGGTCGCGGGCTCCAAGCGCGCGATGGTCCAGGGCTCGGAACTCGAGCTGGCTTCGGGGTTAAAGCTCGAAGCCGAGATATTCGACCAGGAGGTCCTTCGCAGCGAGGACCTGGGAGAGGGACTCCAGGCCTTCCTTGAACGACGTCCACCGAAGTTCCGCGGGCGGTAGCGATGCCGTTCGATTTTTCGTTCACTCCGGACCAGGAGGCGTTCCGCGCGGCGGTCCGGTCCTTCCTCGAACGCGAGGTCGCCCCGATCGTCGCCGAGATGGACGAGACCGAGGAGTTCCCGGCGTCGACCGTGAAACGGATGCAGACGGAAGGGTACTTCGGCGTCCCGGTCCCCGAAGCGTACGGCGGGCTCGGACTCGGGAAGGTCGGCTACTGCATCTTGCTCGAAGAGCTAGGACGGGTCGACGCCTCGCACGGCACGATCGTCGGAGCGCATACCTCCCTCGGAACGACGCCGCTCCTCTACTACGGGACCGAGGAACAGAAGCAGAACTGGCTCGTCCCCGCGGCCCGCGGCGAGAAACTACTCGCCTTCAGTCTCACGGAGCCCGGTTCCGGGAGCGATTCCGGGGCCGTCCACACGGTGGCGGAACGCGACCACGACGCTTGGACGCTCACCGGGACGAAGATCTACGTGAGCAACGGGCGCGAGGCGGACGCCGTGATCGTGATGGCCGGCAACGACGTCAAGCTCGGTCCGAACGGCGGGGTCACCGCCTTCGTGGTCGACAAGGGAACGCCGGGATTCACGGTCGGCCGGTGCGAGAAGAAGATGGGCCTGCACGGGACGTCCACTGCCGAGCTGCTGCTCGACCACGTCGCGGTCGGACCGAAGAACGTCCTCGGGGAGGTGGGCAAGGGATTCCACGTCGCGATGACGGCGCTCGACGTCGGGCGGGTCTCGCTCGGCGCCGCCTCGCTCGGGGGGATGGAGGCGGCCTGCTCCGCGGCCGCCGACTTCGCGAAGAACCGAACCCAGTTCGGGCTCCCGATCAGCGAGTTCGAGGCGATCCAGTTCAAGCTCGCGGACATGGCGATGCACATCGAGGCGCTCCGGTACCTGGTCTACCACGCCGCCGCGCACCAGGACCGGATGGGGGAGGATCCGGCGACGTGGGGTCGCCTCGAACGGCAGAGCAAAACCCGTGAATCCGCGATCGTGAAATGTCTCGCGTCGGAGTGGGCGAGCGAGGCCGTCGACGAAGCTCTCCAGATCCACGGGGGGCTCGGCTACATCCGAGGGACCCCGATCGAGCGGGCGTACCGGGATGCCCGGATCTCCGAGATCTTCGAAGGCACGAACGAGATCCAGCGTCTCGTGATCGCGCGGGATGTACTTACGCGGGGCCTGTAGGCAACTCGGCCGATTCCGGAGTCGGCGGCGCGACGGGCCCGGCCTCGCGGAGCACACGGCGCAACACCTTCTGGATGGCGCTCCGGGGAAGCTTGTCGAGGAACTCGACGGTTCGCGGGGCCTTGTAGTGGGCGAGTCGCTTCCGGACGAACTCGATGATCTCGCCGTCCGACGGGGAGCGGCCGGGACGACGCACGACGAACGCTGCGACGACCTCTCCTAACCGTGCATCCGGCCGCCCGATCACGCTGGCCTCCGCGATGTCGGGATGCTGGTAGAGCACCTCCTCGACTTCCCGAGGATAGACCTTGTACCCCCCGACGTTGATCAGGTCCTTCTTCCGGTCCACGATGTACGCGTAGCCGTCGGCATCGACGCGCGCGAGATCGCCCGTGAACAGCCAGCCGTTCCGCAGGACCGCGCTCGTGTCCTCCGGATGCCCGTAGTAGCCGAGCATCACCTGGGGCCCCCGTACCGTGAGCTCCCCGATCTCCCCGAACGGGAGCTCGCGGGTCCCGGTTTCCATGTCGACGATCCGCTGGTCCGTTTCGGGAAGCGGAAGTCCGATCGACCCGTCCCGGCGTTCGCCGTCGACCGGATTGGCGTGGGTGACCGGTGACGCTTCCGTGAGCCCGTATCCCTCGAGGACCTTGCCCCCGGTGATCGCCTCGAACCGTTGGGCGACCTCGCGCGGCAGGGGCGCCGAACCGCTCAAACAGACCCGGATCGAGCCGAGCCGGTACCGCGGGGTCTTCGGATGCAGGTTGATCCCTTGGTAGAGCGCGGGAACCCCGGGGAACTCGGTCGGATGGTACTTGTCCACGAGCTTGAGGATCTCCGGGACATCCGGCCGGATCTGCAGCACGATCGTGGCGCCTTCCGCGAGCGGGTAGTTGAGTGCGACCGTCATGCCGTAGACGTGGAAGAACGGGACCGACGCGAGCACGACCTCGCCGCCGGATCGGCCCGACGGGAACCAGGCCCGGGATTGGACCGCGTTCGCGACCAGGTTGCGGTGGCTCAGCATCGCCGCTTTGGGACGACCGGTCGTCCCGCCGGTGTACTGGAAGACCGCCACCTCGGTCGCCGGGTCGCCGCCCGTGACCTCTGTGAACGCGCCGGGGCGTCGTAGCGCGGACCTCCACGGCCGCACTTCCGGATCCCGGGGAAAGCCGGTGGGGAGTTTCTGACGCCGAAGCACCAGGTTGACGAACGGCCGGACCAGCGTCGGATAGAACTCCCGCAATCGGGCAACGTAGCGCAGCGGAGGCCGGACCGATGCCTCCACTTCGGCCAAGTGGGGATACAGAATCTCGAGCGTTACGATCGCTTTCGGCCGGGCGTCGGAGAGCAACCGGGCAAGGTCCTGACCGTGGAACAGCGGACTGACCTGAACGACGACCGCGCCGAGGCGGAGCGCTCCGAAGAATGCGATCGGGTACGCCGGGCAGTTCGGGAGGTAAAGGGCGACCCGGTCGCCGGGGCCCACCCCATCGCGGGCGAGCGCCGCCGCGAAACGGCCGGACGCCTCCCAGAACTCGGCGTACGTGAGCTTCGCGCCGTAGAAGATGAACGCCGTGCGACCCGGCCACTTCCGAACGGCTCCGGCGATGAGCTCCGGGAGTCGAACCGGCGGGATCGCGAGGTGCGGTTCGACGTTCGAAGCGTAGTGACCGAGCCACGGGCGCTCGGCTTCCGTCGCCCGAGGCGACGCGACGGCGCTCACGGCCGTTCGCTCTTCGCGGTGTCGTCGGACGTTAGGCCGAATTGCAGTCCCGGCTTGTAGCCGGGGACGTAGTGAACCGGTTTCCCGATCGCGAGCTCCGCTTCCGTGCGGATTCCCGGCATCCAGCCGGCGACCCGGCCCCCTGCGTCGAGATCGACCAAGACGTACGCGTAGGGGGCGTCGTTCAGAAACTCGTCGCTAGGCACCGTCTGGACGGTGAAGGCGGCGAGCCGCCCGGTCGTAGCGAGATCCGTCTCGGCAAAGTCGGAGCGGCCGCACCGCGGGCATCGAAGCCCCCAGGTGGCGGAGACGAACCCGCACGCGGACCGAAACCCCCGGAGCCGATGCTCGTCTTCGTACCCGCGGCGGTACTCCTCGATCGAGTGCAGTGTCGCGGCTCCACCGGCCATGGATGTGCCTAGCGGTGTCCGAAGATGTGGACCGAGCACGAACCGCCGGTCGCTCCGACATTGTGGGCGAGCGCGTACTCGACGTTCGGCACCTGGCGGCCCCCCGCCTCGTGGTTGAACTGCTCGAAGATCTCCACGACTTGGCCGGCGCCGGTCGCGCTCACCGGGTGACCCTTCGCCTTGAGGCCACCCGACGGGTTCACCGGGACGTGCCCATCGATCGCCGTCGCCCCAGAGGAGGTCATCTTTCCGGCGGTGCCGGGCGGCGTGAACCCGAGGTCCTCGAGCGCCATCAGCTCAGCGATCGTGAAGCAGTCGTGGACCTCGAGGAAGCTCACGTCCTTCGGCGTGATCTTGGCCTGACGGAACGCCTTTTCCGCCGCGAACCGCGTCGCCGGGAGCCCGGTCAACGTAGGTCGGTCGTGCATGTCCGCGATCGACCCGGAGCGGACCGACGCCTTGATCACGAGCGGTTCCGCGGCCGGCTCGGGAGTTACTTCGCGCGCCGCCACGACGACGGCGGCCGCACCGTCCGAGAACGGACAGCAGTCGTACAACCGGAGGGGGGAGGCGATCATCGGCGACCCGAGGTACGCCTCCATCGTGATCGGCTTTTGGAAGTGGGCATGGGGGTTCATCGCAGCGTTCGCGTGATTCTTCACCGCGACGCTCCCGAGCTCCTCCGCGGTCGTCCCAAACTTCGCCTGGTGGGCGTTCGCGAGCGTCGCGTACAGTCCCGGGAACGTCGCGCCGTGGCAGGTCTCGAACGGGTAGTCCGCGCCCATCGCGAAGTAGCTGGTCGCCGCGAGCGTATTGAGGTGCGAGAGCTTCTCCACGCCGGCCACGAGGGCGACGTCGGCGAAGCCGCCCGCGACGTGGACGAACGCCTCGTGCAGGGCGGCGCTCGTCGACGAACACGCCGACTCGATCGTGCACGAGGGGACCTCGGGGATCCCGAGTCCGGTATTGAGGAGCGGGCCGAGGTGCGCCTGCCGCTCGGCCACCCCGAAGCAGTTGGAGAGGAAGGTGTGCTGAACCGAGTTGGGTTCGAGGCCCGCCCGTCCCAACGCGGCGAGCGCGACCGAGGTGATGGCTTCCCGGCCGCTCTCGCGCATCTTGCCGAAGCGGTTCATCGCGGCGCCGACGACCCACACCTCGCGCATCTCCTCCCCCGGCCGGAGGCAGGGAATCCGGAGATTAACGCTTCTCCGCGGGGGGTGCGCCGCCGCTCGCGGGCTCCCCCAACGCCGGAGCGACCGCGGCCTGAAGCTCGGCGAGAAGCCGCAGAGCCCGCTCCGGATCCTTCGACTTGATCAGCACGCGACCATCCCGGGAGACCGTGACTTCGTCGTCGAACTTCGCAATGAGGAGGACCCGGGCGTCGACCACCGGGACCCCCCGAGCCTCGAGACGTCGGCGCACGTGCCCCAAGTCGACGTCGAGGCGGGGCCGCGGGATCGCTTCGAACGCTCCCCGACCGGAGCAAAGGCGCAACGTGTAGAACGTCACATCACGATCGCGCGGCGAACGCAGTCGTCGACGATCCCCTCCACGTCGAGCCGCTCCTCCTCCGCACCGATCTGCACGAGTCCGCTCCGGGTCGCGGGCTTGTCCGGCACCGCTTGGCAGCAGAGCCCCGGGCGCGTCGAGATCTCGTACGTCCCGATCGCCTTCGCAACGCTCTCGATCTCGTGCTTGTCGAAGCCGATGAGCGGCCGAACGATCGGGAGCCCCACCGCGGCGGTCGCCGACCGCATGTTGCTCAGCGTCTGGCTCGCGACCTGGCCGAGCGCCTCGCCCGTCGCCAGGAACTCCGCGCCTTCCCGGAGGGCGATCTTCTCGGCGGAACGCCACATGAAGCGACGGCAGAGGACGCAGCCGACGTGGCGGTCGGTGTTCCGCATCAAGGTGGTCTGGGTCGACCCGTGCGGCACCACGTACAGCGGGATCTTCTGACCGAACCGGGCGCGCAGAACTTGCAGGTGGTCCGCGACCTTCTCGAGGGGCGTGTCGTCGGTGAACGGACGGTTGTCCATGTGGACGGTGAGGAGGTCGTGGCCCTGGCGCAGAAGATAGTAGAGCGCGACCGGGGAGTCGATGCCTCCGCTCATCATCACGACGCCCCGACTCATGGGACTAGGGAGCGGTGGGCCCGTATTTGACGGTCGCGACGGGGAGCCACGGTCGATGAGCCCACGGACCGGGATCGGCCCGGTCGTACGATCAGGATCTCCCGGGTCGGAAGGGGCGCGGCCACGGGTGTCGCCCGGGTCGCGTGGCCCGTTATGAGCCGGGGGAGCTTGGACGGGCCATGCGCGCGGTCGCCGTGAGAAAGTTTCGAGCCGCGCCGGAGTTCATGGAGGTCCCTCCGCCGAGCGTAGGGGAGGGGGAACTGCTCGTTCGACTCGATGCCGCGAGCATCAACCCGTTCGACTGGAAGGTGGCCGACGGAATGCTGGACGGAGTGGTACCCCACAAGTTCCCGCTCGTGCTCGGGGTCGACGGCGCCGGCGTCGTCGAAGCCGTAGGACCGGGGACGTCGCGGTTTCGGCCGGGGGACGCAATCTACGGTCAGTTCTCTCACCCCCCGTTCGGCGTAGGGACGTACGCGGACCTCACGACCGCGCTCGATGCGGGATCGCAGGCGAAGCTACCCGCGGCCCTCACCCCCCTACAAGCCGCCGCGATGCCCACCGCCGGGATGACCGCTCTCGTCGCCTTGGACGCTTTGGGTCTAGGGAAGGGACAGCGGCTCGTGATCGTTGGAGCCTCCGGTGGAATCGGCTCGTTCGCGATTCCCCTGGCCGTGGCGCAGGGAGTTCACGTGATCGCCTCAACCCAGCCCTCGAAGGCCGCCTACCTTCGATCGCGCGGCGCATCGGAGATCGTGGACCGGAGCCGCGGGTCGGTGGCCGACCAGGTGCGCGCGGCCCACCCGGACGGGGTGGACGCCCTGCTCGATCTAGCGGATGATGCGGCCGGCCTGACGGCGACCGCGGCCATCGTACGCGACGGCGGCATCGTCGTGACCCCTGTGTCTTCGTTGTTCGGCACGATGCCCGCGAACGGACGGATCCGGTTCGTCGAGACGTCCATGACCCCCTCGAGGTCGCTCCTCGAACGGGTCACGAACGCGTTTCTCTCCGGCGCGGCCTCCATTCCGGTCGAGGCGGTCGTGCCGCTCGAAAAAGCGCCTCAGGCGGTCGCCGAGAATCGCGCCGGTCGTTCGCTGGGGAAGACCGTCATCAAGATTCGCTGAGCGAACCCGCGGCCGACCGCGCTTCGCGGCGGCCGGGAAACCGCGGGGTGGATTGCCCGCGACGGCGGAGCGCGAGCGCCCCGCGTTAAATATTGAGCGACGGTCCGACCGCCGTGCCCGGGCCGTCGACCGCCTCCACCCCGCTGGATGCCCGCGTCGAGGGCGACGGGTCGCCGATCCTCCTCGTTCACGGTCTCGGAGGCAATCGGACGGTGTGGAACTCGGTCCTTCCGCTCCTGATTCCCAAAGCCCAAGTCGTCGCGGTCGACCTCCGGGGCCACGGCCGGTCGCCGCTCCCCGAGGGGTCGACCTTCGGGTTTGACGAGCTCGCCCAGGATCTTCTGGCGCTCCTCGACCGGCTCGCTCTCCCCTCCGTCCACGTGGTCGGATTGAGCGCCGGCGGCTTTCTGGCGCTTCGTCTCGCCTTGGATCACCCCGACCGACTCCGGAGCTTGATCTTGATTGGAAGCGCCGCCCAGTGCGACGGTCATACCCGGGCGATTGGTCAGAACTGGGCGGACGTGTACACGAACGAGGGGTTCGACGCCTACGCGCTTCGTCTCCTCAAGGACCTCTACTATCCGGATTGGATCGAGGCGCACCTCGACTTCGCGGACCATCTCCGGGAGGAGGTCAAGGGACAGGATCTCCGTGGGGCAGTTCAGTGGGGTCTCAACGTGCGAGGGTTCGATGTGCGGGGTCAGGTGGGCCGGCTCCGGCTCCCCGCCCTCATCTTGCACGGGATGGACGACCGGGTAGTCGATTCTTCGCACGCCCGGTACCTTCGACAATCGATCCCGGGGGCGCAGCTCCGCTTGTTTCCGCGGACCGGCCACTTCGTTCCGATCGAACACCCGACCGAGGTCGCGGAGGCGCTCGCGACGTTTGTCGATGGCGTGGAAGCGCGGCGAGCGGGAGCGGCCGGGGCGAGCCCGGCTGTCGCCGGCGATAAGTAGCCACGTTACCGTTCGGCCCCGGACTCGCAGATGCCCGAGGTCGCTGCCGCCTGGGAACAGCGACTACGCGCTCTGGAACAGCAGCTCGAGCAACTGAAGGCCCGAGTCGAAGCGATCGAACGGCTCGCGGGCCCCCGAGTCGAGCACCCGGCGGACACCGCGGTCGTCCGCGAGAAGGTCGCGTACGATTGGCAACGCTGAGCGTGGATACCCCGGCCGGTACCCCTCGCGATGTAGGGGACGAACTTCGGTCCCTCCTCCTAAGTTGGAATCGTGGGACACCGCCTCTGGCGTCGGCCGGGGCGGCCGTGACGGTCCTGCTTCGAGAGGGGAACGGGGACGTGGAGGCGCTACTCCTCGAACGGACCGTCCGCGCCGATGACCTGGCTTCCGGCCAGGTGAGCCTCCCGGGCGGACGCGTCGACCCCGCGGACGTCACCCTGGCCGAGACGGCTCTGCGCGAGCTGCGCGAAGAGGTCGGCGTGGGAGCGGGCGATGTGGACGGGAGCCTACAGTACGCTCTCACGCAGGCCGCGCCCCTCTTCGGGCTCGACGTCGCCGTGTTCGGAGGTCGACTCGGTCCGTCATCCAACGCCCCACGCGCCCATAGCCGGGAAGAGGTCGCCCACATCTTCTGGCTCCCCCGCGGCGCCCTGGATGACCCCAAGCGGGTCCTCCGAGACACCTCGGTGGGACCGCGAGAGGTCGATGCGCTGATTTACGAAGGCCACGTGGTCTGGGGATTCACGCTGCGGGTCCTTCGGAGATACTTTCACCGGAGCTCGCAGTAGCTGAACCCGGGACCGCGGGTGGGGCGCGCGGCCGGTCTTCGACGACGGGCCACGTTCGATTCCGGCGGATCACCGTCCCGTGGGCCCTGATCCCGTCCTCGCGTTGGAACCCATGGGTTCTGGCGGCGGCCTTCGGTTCGGTCCCCTCACTTCGGAACATTCTTGCGCTACTGGCTAATAATTAGGGTGCAGCATAAATATGGTCGGCGCGTCGGGGGTTACGTGGAGACCCTCCAGCGGCTCACCCGCCGCCAGCTCGACGCCCTCCGGGCAATCGGCGCAGGCGAGACGCCCGAGAAGGGAGTGGCCCTCAATCAGATTGCGGCGGCGCTCCGCGTGCAGGCTCCGTCCGCCCTCGGCCATGTCTCGCCGTTGGAGGTGCTCGGGCTGGTCTCTCGGCATCGCGGAAAGTCAAGGCTGACCGCGGGCGGGCGGACCGCCCTCGTTGAGTACCAACGGCACCACCGGGTCGCGGAGAGCTTGTTCAGCCGTCTCGGTCTGGCTCCGGAGGAGAGTTGCACCGCCGCGCGCGAAGTCGACCTCGCGATCTCGCACGCGACCGTCGAACGCGTCTGCGCCGCCGAAGGGCACCCGTCCGTGTGTCCACACGGAGCTCCGATCACCCCGTGCTCCTCGCCGAAGGGGGGACGCTGAGATGGCGGACGCCACCGCGTTGTGGTACCTGCTCGCAGGTTGCTTTGGGCTCGGGATGCTGCACGGGCTCATCCCCGATGAACACACCTGGCCGATCACGTTCGCGTACTCGGTCGGCTCGACCACCGGCCGAGGGGGGATGAAATCCGGGGCGTGGTTCTCGCTCGCCTTCACCGCGCAGCGGGCGTTGATGAGCATGATCGTCTTCCTCGTGTTTTTCGCGGCCTTGGGGACGTGGGGGTTCGATCTCGCCACCCAGGATCAGAGCGTGAACGGGCCTGTGTACCTCGCCGTCGGTCTCGCCATGGCGGTTGCCGGGTATCTGATTCTCAAGGACCGCATCCCGCACGTGCACCCGTTCATGCGGGTCTCGAAAAACGACCTATCCAAGCACGTGGGTGGTGCGCGCCCTCGCTCCGGCTCGAGCGGGATTGTGCCGACCCACTGGTGCATCATCCATGGGTTCATTTCGGGATTCGGAACCGACGCGAGCATCCTCTCGACGTGGATCTACCTGACCACGATCCCGGTCCTCGCGTCGGCCGGGTTGTGGGAGGTCGGATGGCTCCCGGGGACCCTGTTCGGCCTCGGGACGTTCGTGGTTCTGATGTTCATCGGATTCTTCTTCGGTGAGACGCTCCAGATCTCCAAGCGAGTCGGCCCCAACCGCATCGCACATTTCGGCCGCCTCGTCGGGGCTCGGACGTTGCTCTACGGCGGGATCGCGTTCATGGCGTTCAGCCCGTTCTACTGGACCGGATGGTACACCGCCAACATCCAGTTCGACCCGGGTCGGTTCATCGTGATCCTCATCATGATCGTGATGTTCGTACCGATCAGCGTGTTCACCTGGCGAGAGGTCCGGACCCTCCCGCGCGAGTTCCCGAAGGAGAGCCCGTCGATCGTCGGCCCCACGGACGGGACGTCGGGGCTTCCCGGGTAGCGGCCAGGAGTGTTGGGACGAATCCTCGCCCCAACGAGAGCGGGTGCCACAACCCGAATCAGCGGGACGCATTCGCTCGAAGAGGACCCACCGTAGGGTGCCCGATGGCCCGGGTCCGAGCAGCCCGTGCCGATTAGCCGGACCCCCGAGCCCAATTCCGCGTCAGGCCGGGCGCCGCGTGAACGAGCTGGTCAAATGCTGGGTTATATGCCGAGTTCGGATGGTCTCGCGTGGCCCGGGCCGCGCCGCCGCGGGTTCGGTACGACACTGCGATTCGACTCACCGAGATCTTCGGGGGGCTGGCCTCCGTCGTGGTCTCGGTGATTGTTCTCGCGAACCCACTTCTTTCCCCGCGAACGCTGACCTTGCTCCTCGCCGCAGCGTTGGCCTTCGACGTCGTTCGCGTGCTCGTCTCGGAAGGGATCCGCTCAACCTGGTGGCGACGGGTGCAGGCGGACCTACGATCGACGGTCCATTGGCTCGGGAGGTTGGGTCCGATCGGGCTGAGCCTGGTTGCGGCAGGCATCATCGTCGCGGTTCTCGCGAATCCCGCCTTCGCCCAAACCACGCTGCTCTATTTGCTGGCGTTCGGAGTCGTCGTGCTCAGCATCGAGCGCATGCTCCGCGCCCTAGGTCGCGACGCCCCCGTCTGGCTTCGGAGCGCCTCGGCCGGCACGGGAGTCCTCGCCCTGCTGCTGGTAGGTTTGGCGATCGCGATTCCATCGGTCGGTCTCGCGACGTTCGCGATCCTCATCGCGACGTCCTTGCTCCTGGGCGGCGTCCAGAGCGTCGTCACGGGCCTTCGCCCGACCGACGTCCGTCAGATCGTGCTCCTGAAGCTGGTCTTATTCTCTCTCTTTTACGGACTGGTGCTGATCAATTGGATCGACCTTTTCGGCAAGAGCGTGCCGGGCTACGGGGTCTGGCTCATCCTCACATACTTTGCGCCGTTCTGGGTGCTAATCGTATACGAAGGGTACTCGGAGTGGCCCCTCGCACTGAGTCTGGGCCTCCTGGTTTCTCTTGCCAACGACATCGGCTACTACTTCGTCGGAAACCTCCTGTTCGGATTTCAATACGACCTGGTCTCCCGGACTGCAGGGCAGCTTGGGTTCCAGGGGAACAACCTCGTGACGGTCTTCCAAGCCGGCCCCGTCGCGATCCCGGTCGACTCGTGGGAGATGGGCCTTTCCATTTACCTGCGTGCAGCGATCGTCAGCGCCGGGTTGTACTACTGGTGGAGGCATCCGTCGCGGATCGTTGCCCGCATCGAGGGGGCGCCCCACTCGGCCCCCTCGCGCTAGGGCCGGGTCGGGCCGCGCCCCCCCCGGACATGGAACCACGCGCGGCAATCTCGAGGAGGAGGACCGATCGGTTCAGGGGCCGGTCGAGGAGTTTGATCCGCCGACAGCGAACGAAGCACGTTCGGCACGGAGTTGACACTTCAATCCGACGACCAGAATTCACACCCAGACTTTGCCCTTGAGTACGCGATCGACGCGAACGGCAGGAGTGCATGGCTTGTGTACTCATGCGCGGCGGCGATAGTAGTCTCTGCTGTCGGGACTGCCTATCTAATGGTCCTTTTGGCGATTGTAGGTGCCGCGTGCTCGGTTCTGCTCTTTCTCTGCTTCGTAATCGCGGCTGGTATACTTATCGGCGGTTACCTCTTCGCTCAGTCGGTTACAAAGTGTTATCAGGCGTCCCCCCCAGTCAATTGAGACGCCGCGAATGCGGTCACAAGAGGAACTCGGCACGGCTCCCACCGAGTCCAAGCGGACTAGCCTATCTTTGATACTACCGTCGAGTCAGAGACTAATCTACTCGATTCTCGCGGTGCTCGTTGGAGTGCTCGTCGTCTTCATCTTGGGGCCGATCCTCGGATCATGGGGTCTCTGGGAACTCGTTTCGGGCCTCTTGCTTGTTGGTTTCATCATTTACTTATTGGTACTAGCCCCTCGGTTGGCGCGTGCGTTCTCTCTTCGACAGGGTCAGATGTCCTCTCACTCCCGTCCCAATTCTACTCGCATTGTGATTGCCTTCGTGATTTCGTTCCTGGGAATAGCGCTTCTTTCTGGAATCGCGGCAGCGAAAGTGCAAAGTGACTGGGTACTCCCGATCGGTCTGGCAGCCATGGCGGTGCTCGTTGGGGGCTATGTTCTGACTCTGACACGCCACCCGTCACAGCCAGGGCCCCCTGTTTCGACCGAGACCTAAGAAGTCGACCGGAAAGTTTTTCCGGTTGTTAGAACGAGAGGACTTAGCCCGCCGCTCTTGCCCCGTGATTCCTCTCCAGAGGTGCACCCCTGTTCCCAAACACGAAGGTACCCGGCCGTCATGCCTAGACCATCGTACCAACAAATGACCGGTTCCTCGTTTCTCTAGACCTCCCCTTTTGGGCGGACTATTCAGGCAATTTCGCGTCCTGACAGCCCGTTTCGACTATTGAACGCAGCTACCCCCTCGTGGCTTGCCGTCACGACGGCATTGTTAGAGCCTTAGACGGAATGAAGCACTTCGAGTTGGTCGGGGGAAGAGTTGGCTATGGCCCCCGCTGCAACTGAGCCGGGGTACCTCCTTCTGCTCGATGAATCTCGCATCGAAGCCACTCGTCGCTTGCCCTTTCTCGTGACGGGTGGCTTGCTAGTCCCTCTATCCTGCGTTCATTCCCTTTCCTCAGATATCTCACGAATCCGGTTGACGGCGGGGTACCCCGACGATCTCCCGTTCAAATGGCACGGCCCCCCGGCTGAGATCGTGACCCCCGCTGCACACGCCCGGGCGAAGAACGAACTGCTCCGAGCATGCGAGACCGCCAGTGCGCGGCTCTTCGTCACGCTCGTCCATGCGGGAATCGCAGCCGGAAGGGCGCCCGAGAACCAGGATGTTCAGTTCGGCTGGAACACTATTCTTCGATCCGTCGACGACTTTCTGACCGAAAACGCCGGTCTATCGCTCGTCCAGGTCGATCAGTCATCGGGGGCGGGCACGATGAACTACATTGAGGAGAAATCCGAATCAGGGCTCGTGTACCCTGCCGTGGGCACACGTCCCGAGCGTCGAGTTCCCCTCGCTACGGTCGCGGGGTTCTCAGTGTCGAGTGCTCGGTCGAGTCGCATCGCTTCCGCCGTTGACGTAACGCTGGGCGCTTCCGCCTTTTGCATCAATGCAGCTCCTGGCGAGGCAGTGAGCGCCGTCGCTCCCGCCGTTGCGGCCATCATAGAAGGAGTTCAGTTCTATCCGCTCGAGCCCCTTCCCGTCTTCAAACCGGCGTACGACGAGGCGATCCGCGTATTGCGCGGACACAGCCTCGGCGCGAGGGTTCGCGGACCCTTCTGAGCGGGCTTGGCATCCCAAGGATTTCTGAGGACTGGTGCGCCTCCAGTCCCCACCGATTGGAAGACTCCGCCCGCCACGGCAGGGTATGCGGGGGCTCTCGGGCCGGAACTCAACCTTCACGAGGCAAGCGCGCCCCGTTACCGCTCGCGAGACTCGGAGATTTAGCGGGTCATCCAAGAGTCGTGACCATAGGACATCGGGTCGTCCTGTTGGAGAGCAGTGCTCTCGGGTCGCTGCAAGAGCGGTTGACAGAGGCCGCAACCCGCGCACTCTGCCGTTTCTGAGCGCGGTCCGATCCGCTCCGTGTCGCGGAGCTGTGTTCCTCGTGCACTTCTCTCGTCTTTCCGGTGCCGCACCCCCGGGTCGGGCAACTGATCTGAAAACGCGGTAGGAAGTGGTTGGATGCGTGGCCTTCGAGACCGAGTGCGCTAGCACCCGGCCCTGTCGAACGGCCTCCCTATCCCGCCACCATCGAGACCGTCTGATGATACGTGGAGCCACCGGTCACGGAGTTCAGAGTGGCTGTGTACGTTCCAGGGGCGCCGTAGTTGTGAATCGCAACCTGGCCGTTAATGTTTCCGGTTCCGTCTCCGGGATTCCAGCTGTAGGTGATCGAGCCAGAGGCCACGAGGTTCCCAGCCAAGATTCCGGGGGGAGGCTGCACCGGTACGCCGCACGGCCATCCGGGCCACCCGCCGACAGCCACACCCGTACACGGGTTGGAGATAACCCAGCTCCACAAGCTGCCCGCATTGCCAGGACCTGACCCTGTGACATAGCCCGCGTTCACGCCGATCTTCATGGAGGCTCGTGCATGGGAACCCCCGTTCGTCACGGTGAGAGCGACGGTGTAGGTACCTGCAGTTGTCCAACTATGATCGGGCGTGCAGCTATTCGAAGTCCCCCCATCCCCGAAGGTCCAAGAGCAGGTGTAGGAGCCGTTCGCCCCGGAAACGTTTGCCGCGAGAGATTCGGAACCCCAGTGCCCCGCCGTCGTAGGGTAGGTGACTCCGGGTACTTTGATGCCCGCGGAGAGAGCCGTGGTCGCCACGTGGCTGTAGGTCGGGCTCCCGTGAGTCGGCGCAAACGCCAAACCGCCCCACAAGGCGAAGCTCGCGACCGCCATCGCCGACACGATCCCCGCAACTAGCCCTCGTCTCTGTCTCTCGCCCCTTTCCAACCCCTTCTTATTCGGTTCCATAAGGAACACCGAAACACCTACGTGAAAATGTGTTATAAAGTACTTTACTGTGAGTACCGAGCCCCTAGCGGCAGGTCACCCAAGGGGCACCATGCGCACCCGGCCCGCCGGTTGGCCTAAGAAGTGCCTTGCCGCTTCGAACCCGCCCGTCTCCCCAAGGGCCGTCGGGGGTCGTAGATGTTTCGCTGAAAGCCAACCCGCTGCTCGGGAATGCCGCGGGGGTCACAGGGCTCGATCCCCGTGACCCAATTCAATGGAAGGTCCGCGCCAACCTCGCGGCTGTTTTCGCCCCCTCCTTTACGAACGAGACGTGTAGTTCAAGGCCGGACCAACTCGAGGCGATTCCGAGAGGTGGCTCGTGATCACCGCCCGCACGGCCGTTGGCCCATCCCGTCGGGTCAGTAGTTAGCGCTTGGCCTTGGGTTCGTTGCACGACAACAGTTGGTCGAAATCAGCACGGTGCGGCGAGCCTGGGTGGCAGTCCGTAGGAGGACTCGGAGGTTGCCACTTGACGTTAAGGC
>JAKIWS010000029.1 GCA_022749895.1 Thermoplasmata archaeon | reverse complement strand
CGAGCGTTGAAGTTGCCGCCGTCACTTCGCGCGGGAGCCTAATCTCCGCGCACGGTGAGCGATCTTCTCACAGGGCTCGATGAAACTCGTCTCTACCCGGTGGTGGGTGAAGGCCCTCCTCACATCGCACGGTGCATGCTTTGGAGTCGAATTCGGCGGAAAGGCCTACCTCCTCCTCGTCGCGCCGAGAAACGTCGTGATCGTTCCTCGTCCGATCGGGGATCGCGTCGTCGAGGAGTCCGGGCTCGACATCGGCAGGATCGCCATCGCCCTCCGCAACGAGCGATCGGCACAGGGGTTCTGAAGATCCGGTGACGACCGTAGAGCCCTCCGCCTCCGACTTTCGATGGCTCGATTTTGCGACGCTCTGGCGCGGCCGGGGCAAGACGACCGCGGTCGAACAGCATCTCGCCCGTGAGCTCGCCGCCCGGGGGGTGCATCATCGACTGCTCGAAGTCGGCGTCGGCGAGGGAAGAATCACGGCCGTCCTGGCCCCTCTGTCGGTCGAATACGTGGCGCTGGACCGCCATGCCGAGTTCTTGGGCCGGATAAAGTGGCCCACGTCATCCCCGTCCCGCGCATCGAAGGTTGCGTCCAACACGTATCGGCTTCCGTTCCGAGCGAGCACGTTCGATGGGGTTACGATGGTCCGATTGTACGACTTCCTTCAACACCCGGGCGCCGTGCTGCGGGAGTTTCACCGAGTCCTCCGCCCGGGGGGCTGGGCGATCGTGAGCTTCAGCCCCCGACCGTCCCTGGCCACGCTCGTCTACGATCTCCGATGCTTCCTCCGGAACGAACGATCCTCCGGACAGCATCGACTTACGCTGGCGCGGGCCGACACCGAGACCGTTCGACCGAGTCCGGTCCCGGTCTGGTCGTCCACCGTAGGTGCGGTTCACCGATGCGTCGTCGAAAACGGATTCGACCTCGTGGACGATTGCGCCTCCGGCTTCGAAGACTACCTCGGGATCCGCGAACTCCCGTTGGGGATGATTCTCGGATTCTCCCGGGCCTTTTCGGCCCTCCCGGGATTCCCCCATCGGTTCCTGCTCGCCCGCCGCCGCGAGACCGTCGAACCTCCGGAGGGCGGGCGAGCGCGAGCTGCCCCCCGTCGAGAGGGGTGAGTCGGCGATGATCGCTCCGCCGCCCCCCATCACGATCGTGATTCCGACGCGAGACCGCGTCGAGCCGCTCGCGTCCCTTCTCGAAAGTCTGGGAGCGTCCAAGCCCGGGTGGCTCGCGTCGATCGTGATCGTCGATGATTCTCCCTCTCCGACCGATCCTTCGGCGAGATTCCCGCACCTTCCCATCGATTATCGTTGGTCCCGAGAACGTCTCTTCGTAAGTCGGGCGAAGAACGTCGGCCTTGCAGCCGTCGCGAGCCCCCTCGCGTTCTATGTCGACGACGACAACCGGATCCCGGCGGCGACGGTCCCCCGGCTCCTGGAGGTCTTGAGGGCGGGGGAGCGGATCGGCGCCGTCATGCCGTCTGTGCTCTATCTTCGGCGACCGGACCTCGTCTGGGTCTACGCGACGCCGTTCCAGAAAGGAGGTTGGAACTTCGACCTCCTTGGGCGGAACCAGGTCCGGCGTCCGGAGCTCGAGTCCCGCTTGCTGCCGACCGACGCTCTCCCGAACGGGGCCCTCTACCGGACGGAGGCCCTCCGCGCGGTCGGGGGCTTCGACGAGCGATACACGACCAACAGCTCCGCCCCGATGTGCCGCCAACTCAAACTCGCGGGCTACGATGTCTGGGCGGACTCCGGCGCGTTCCTTCTCCACGACGTCGAACCGCCCGGGGTCGCGTGGTACTGGGTCGAGCACGTGGCGAGAGACCCGGAGCGCACGTTCCACGAAGTGGCCGACTGGTTCCGATTCCGCCGGGAATTGCATCCGTCCGAGCGGGCGTTCGGGTGGCGGGCCGCCGTCCACTCCCTCGACTTCCTTCTCCCCAACCTGGCCGCCGTCTGGTTCCGGGCCAGGAGCCGACGCGTGGCGTTCACCCGCGCGGTGATCGCGGGGGTCATCGCCGGGCTTCGACGGCCGCCCGCCTAGGACCCGACCGATGGCGCGACCGATGCCCCAGACCGATCGAGGCGAGGTGCTGTGGGTCACCCCCGAATTCGGCCCTCCGGTCGCGCTACGATTCGTCGAATCGGCCAGCGCGCTGCTCGTGGTCCCTACCGGATCGGGCGGAGGATGGCTCGCTCCGGTCTTGGAGCAGGGCGAAGTCCGGATTCGGCTTCCTTCGGGCGCGTCGGAGCTGCGGAACGTCCGACTGGTCACGGAGCCCGGCGAGCTGCGAGATATCGTCACCTTGCTCGCGGCCAAGTATGGGGAGGATCTCACCAGGAACTACTTCCGCGACGTCACCCGCGCGCTCGAGCTAAGCCCCGGGGGCGGATCCGGTCGAGGGGAATCGCACGATGACGTCGTGCGCCAAGAATTCGAGGCTGTCGCGGCGGTCTACGACGCACAGATCGAACGGAGTTACATCCATCGTATCCTCAAGGGGCGGTCGCTAGCGCGGCTGCACGCCTTGTTCGACGGCCACGATCCGCTTCTCGAGCTCGGGAGTGGGACCGGCCGTGAGACGATCCCCCTGCTTCAGGCCGGACACCGCATCCTCGCGGTCGACATCTCCCCGAGAATGATCGACCAGCTCCGTCAGCGCGCGCAGGCGGTCGGCGTTGGGGACCGGCTCCGGACACAGCTGGGTTCTCTCGAGAACCTGGAGGAGGCCCTCGCCGACGTTGCCTCCGGCTCCCTTCACGGCGCGTACAGCACCTTCGGCGCCGTCAATCTTGAACCGAGCCTCACCTCCCTGCCTGCCGCTCTGGGCCGCGTGCTCGGACCCGGCGACCGGTTCTTCGCCGGAGTCCTTCAACGGAATGCGATCGTGCCGAGCCTCTACTCGTTCGTTCTCGGGCGGCCCCGAGTCGCCGTGGGCCAGTTCGGCAACGTCCTCCGCCCGGGGGCGAGCCATGTGACCCTCAAGGTCTACCCGACCGACGTCGCCAACTTCTCCCGCCTCATGCGCTCCCACTTCGACCTCGAACAATGGGAATCCGCGTCGCTGCTGTGTCCTCCGGACGACCTTCCGCGCTTGTGGCGATTCCTCGGTGACCCGGGCCTCCGCCGGATCGTACGCATTGACGAGCGGGCGTCAGGGTGGCCCCGTCTGCGCCGATGGTCCCAGTGGATCTTCCTGACCTTTCGCCGGCGTTGACCGTTCTCTCCTCCGGGGGACGGCGGACACCCTTATCCCGAGATGGGTTATCGATCGAGCGATGGGCCGAAAGTGGATCTCGGAGCACCACACCGTCAAGGTCCTGCTCGAACCACAGGGGGCGATCGTCGCCTTCACTTCCAAGACGTTCTCCTACCTACTCTTCGTGACCAGCGGCTACGTAGGGGTCCGGCGGATCCTAACGCAGGACCGAATCGTCGCTCGCGCTCACTATAGTGCGCCCGGGGCCCTGCAGCTGCTTCGGACCCTCTATCCCGACGGGGCCGTGGCCGCCTGGTCTGCCCGGCAGCGGTGACCGTCCCGTCTGGAACTCTCTCCGCCCCGGAGTCGAGGTTCGTCTCGCCGACCGGCCGTTGCGCGGTCGTTCGGAGGGCGATGGCCCGAGGTCCGATGGATGCGAAGATTAACGCCCTGCAGCAAACGTCGTAACGGCGACGTCAGGCGCTGGGCGCCACACGGCGTCCATGGAACGAGCTCGATGGGCACGTCGACCCCTGACCCCAGCGTCGCGCTTCTCATGTTCACCTGCAATGACCTCGAGGCCGCGGTACGCAGGATCGAGCGACTCCGGAATCATGTCGATGAGGTCGTATTGGTCGACAGTTCGGATCCTCGGGTTCTGGCCCGCAGTCACCGGCGGCTCCAGGAGTTGGCCGTCCGGGTACATCGAGCGATCCCCACCGGATACGTTGACCTGTTGAGACCCTACGGCGTGAGCCAGGTCTCCTCCGCTTGGACGTTGCTGCTGGATACGGACGAGGAGCTTTCACCCCGCCTGACCGGACGGCTGGGATTTCCGGGCGATCTCGACGCTTATTGGGTGCCCCGGTACGAGCTCCAGCTCGGCGCCTACACCCGGCAACTTCGCTTCTTCCGCACGTCGGCGTACGCCCCCGGGCCGGCCACGTACGGGCATCCGGAAATCCACGGAAACGTCGGGCACCTTCCCCCCGGTGAGTTCCTGATTCATCACCGAGACTTCACGACGTATCTAGGCGCGCCGGATCGGTCGGAGGGCCTACTCACCATAGAATCCTACGAGCGCCCGTTCACTCGGCGGATGGCGAGAGAACTTCTGGCGTTTGGAGGGGCCTGCTCGTACCGCGGACCTACTTGGTCCATCATCGGCCCAACCCATCTCGATGACGAGCTTTCTCCTCCCGCGAGTCGACTCCTGCTATGGCTCGAGTTCTTCCGCCGCTGGGCGACCACCCGGAACCTCCGTTTCGCACGAGCCGATCGAGCCTACGGGCTCGCACGTTGGAATTTCGCCCGGCTGCTCTCGACCGAAGTACGCCGGTTCCGGGTGGAAGTCGCTCGCGAAGTTCGCCGCGCGGGGGGAATGCTCCGCTACCTTGGATTCGACGACTTCCGCTACCTCGACCGTCTGACCGCGACGTTCCGCTGGAATCGTAAGGGTCCTCAGGTGTTGGAGGAACTGCTCCGGTATCGGCACGATAGCGGACGGCCGATCCCGAGCCTCGCCGCGTGATGTTCTGGCGAGGGGAGCGCCCCGTTCCTCGTGGCCCGCGAATCGACGCGGGCGACCGTCGGGATCCCCGGTGGCCATCGTAGGCGAGCGCGGACGATGAGGAATCCACTTATGGCGGCCGAGACGGTTGGTCGATTCCGATGGAGCAGGGTGCCCCCGTCCGCACGAGCCGGCTAGATTCCGTCGCGACGATCACCATCTCACGCCCCGAACGGCTGAACGCGCTGGACGTCCCCTCGTTCAAGGCCGTTCACGCCGAACTTCAGACGGTGGGGCTCGACCGATCGGTCCGCGCCGTCGTGCTGACGGGAGAAGGGTCCGCGTTCTGCGCGGGCGGGGACGTCGCGGTCATGGAGGAGTCCCGAAAGTCGAGCGATCTTCCGAGGTTGTTTCACGAGCTGACCGGCGAGCAGGAAGCGTCGGTCCGGGAGATCATGACGATGCCGAAGCCGGTGATCGCTTCGCTCCCCGGAGTGGCAGCGGGAGGCGGGCTCTCCCTGGCGCTTGCGGCCGACTGGAGGATCGCGGTGCCGAGCGCCACGCTCGTCCCCGCCTTTCCCGGGCTCGGCGCGGTGCCCGACGGCGGGCTCACCTATCTCCTTCCCCATTTCCTCGGAATCGGCCTCGCGCAGGAGCTCCTGTTTACGAATGCTCGCATCCCAGCCGACCGAGCACGCGAACTCGGACTCATTCACGAGATCGTCCCGGCGGAGGCGCTCGCGGCACGGACCCAGATCCGGGCTCGAGAGCTCGCCCAAGGACCCACCTTCGCCTACGGCTGGATCAAGCGCCTTCTCGTCTCCGCGTTCTCGCAGACCCTCGAAGGACAGCTCGCCCTCGAACGGCGCGGGGCCGTGGAAGCGGCCCGCGGCCGTGAACTTCCGGAAGGAATCCAGGCGTTCCGGGAGAAGCGACCGCCTCGGTTCCCGCCCGTCAGCTAGCGGGAGGGCGCCGGTCGCCGGTCCAGGGGCGACTCAGGTAACGGTCGAGTCGGTCGCGAACCGCGGGCCACTCGCTGCGCAGGACGCTGTAGACAACGGAGCTCCGCAGACGCCCATCGGAGAGGACGCGATGTTCGCGGAGAATGCCTTCCCGCACCGCTCCGAGCCGCTCGATCGCCTTCTGCGATCGTGCGTTCCGCACGTCGGTCTGGAGCTGGACCCGGTTGACCTTCTCGCGGTCGAAGGCGTAGCCGAACATCAGCCGCTTCGAATCCGTGTTGACCGGCGACCTCCAGTAGCGAGGATCGAACCACGTGCCCCCGACCTCGACCGCGCGATCCTCCCTCCGGATATCCAAGAACCGTGTCATGCCGATGGGCTGATGGGACGACTTCTCGATCACGGTGAACGGTAAGTCCGTCCCGGCGACCTGAAGTTCGAGGAGCCCTTCGACGCTTCGCCGCATGACGTCGGGTGTCGTGCAGGGTCCGACGACCATGAACTCCCAAATGCGAGGGTCCTTGCCGGCGTCCGCCAGGGCCTCCACGTGCGCCATCTCGAGCGGCACGAGGTCGACAAATCTACCGGCGAGGGTCAGGCGGGGGCGAAACCCGTCCCCTAGGCCCGTCCCCGTCGCGTCGGAATCCGCGGTCGACATCTTCGGATTCTACCGGCGCCCACGTCGAATACTCGCACGCCCCGCTAGCGGTTAAATAAACTCTCGGGGTGGCAACGGTCGGCGCTGGCGAGCCGGAGGAGGGTGGCAATGGAGGCGGGCGTTTCCACGTTCCTGGTCTTCGGTGGGATCGCGGCGGTTTTCGGCGTCGGCTCCATCGTCGCGAACCGTGTCCTCGGGGCAAAACCTCGTCGTTCCTACCTGCAGACGACGACGTACGAGTGCGGGGAACAGGCGGAGGGCGAGGCCCAGATCGACTTCCCCACCCAGCACTACGTCTTCGCGATCGTCTTCGTGGCGGTCGACGTGATCGGGTTTATCCTCGCGCTGTGGGGTCTTTCGTTCCGCCCCTCGCTCGCCGCGGTCGATTTCTCGTGGTGGCCGACGCTGATCGCGTTCGGGTTCACCGCACTCGCGCTCGCGGGAATCTACTACGCGCTCCACGGCGAGCGTCGGTGGGTCGTATGAGCTCCCCCGCGCCGGCCGTGGCGAGCCCGGTCCCCCCCAAGTCCGCCGCTCCGCTGCTCGAGACGGAGATCCCGCTGGTCAACGGCCCGGCGGTGCCGTATGTCGAGATTGAAACGCTCCGGGCCCGTGAATTCATTCCACAAGCGAAAGAGGCGCTGAGCTCGCTCCTGCGCGAGCAGATGGAAGGTAAGCTTCTCCGCCCGGTGTTCAACTGGGCGGGCCGGAACTCGCTGTTCCCCCTCCACTGGGGCCTGGCCTGCTGCGCGATCGAGTTCGCGGCCGCGTTCGGCGCTCGCTGGGATGCCGAGCGGTTCGGCGTTGTCCCCCGGTCGTCGCCCCGCCAGTGCGACCTCCTCATCGTCAACGGAACGGTCACCTGGAAGGTCGCGCACAAGCTGATCACGCTGTACGAGCAGATGCCCGAACCGAAGTGGGTCATCGCGATGGGGAACTGCGCGACCGGTGGAGGGCCGTTCCGAACCGCGTACTCGGTGGTCCCCGGGGTGGACAAGCTCGTACCGGTCGACATCTACATCGCGGGGTGCCCGCCCCGCCCCGAGGCGCTTCTCGACGGGATCCTTCAACTGGAGGAGCTGATTCGCCGGCGGGGGGAGTGACCCGGTCCCCCTTCCGCGAAGCAGTCCCCGCAAGGAATCGATGGCGACGGACGACCTCGCCACCCAGCTCGCTCCCCGGGCGGGCGCGAACATTCTCGCGGTCGAGCCGTTCCAGGGGCTTACGGCCCGGGTCCGTTTTCGACCCGAAGGGGCCCTCGACGTCTTCCGCGCCGTGCACGACGACCTCGGGTACGACCATCTCTCCATGGTCGGTGCGATCGATTGGGTCGACCACCGCGAAGTGTTCTACATCGTCTGGTCCGACGTGACCAAGCAGTACCTGGGCCTTTCCGCCGACCTCACGGGGGATGCCCCGCACATCGAATCCGCAACCCCGGTCTGGCCGAGCGCCAACTGGCACGAGCGCGAGGCGTGGGAGCTCGTCGGCGTCGCCTTCGACCATCATCCCGACATGCGCCACCTGCTGATGCCGGACGACTATGCGTTCCATCCGCTGCTGCGGTCGTTCAAGCTCCACGAGCCCGAGGAGCTGGAGGTGAAGTCGCGCAGTGTCTGAGATGTGGGTGAACATGGGGCCGCAACACCCCATGACGCACGGCCTCTGGAACCTTCGGGTCAAGATCGACGGCGAGCTCATCGTCGACGTCGACCCCGAGGTGGGCTACCTCCACCGCGGCATCGAGAAGATCAGCGAGGACCGCCACTACAACGAGATCATCACGCTGATGGACCGGTGCTGCTACGTCGCCGGCATCGCCTGGGAGCACGTCTACATCGGGGCGGCGGAGAACGCCCTCCACATCACCGCGCCCGAGCGCGCGCAGTGGCTGCGGGTCATGTGCGACGAGCTGCAGCGGCTCGCCTCCCACATCATGTGGTACGCCGCGTTCGTCCAGGACCTGGGCCTGATGAGCCCGTTCCTGTACGGCATGCGCGACCGCGACCTGATCCTCGACCTGTTCCAGAGCTTCACGGGCGGCCGCCTGACGTACGAGTACAATCGAGTCGGCGGCGTGCGTAACGACGTTCCCTCCGGGTTCACGGACCGGTGCCGAAAGGTCATGGACTGGCTGATGGACCGATTCGTCGAGTACGACCGACTCTGCCTCGGGAGCGAGATCTTCCGGCGGCGGTGCGACGGCCTCGGGGTGCTTAAGGCGAAGGAGTGCGTCGATCTCGGCGTCACCGGGCCGATGCTCCGCTCGGCCGGGGTCGCCCGCGACCTTCGCAAGGACCGCCCGTACGCCGTGTACGACCGGGTCGAGTTCGACGTTGCGAAAGCCGACGCGGCCGACGTCACCGCCCGGTACCTCGTCCGCATGGAGGAGATGCGCCAATCGGTCCGCATCGTGCGCCAGACGCTGGACTGGCTCGACCACCATCCCGGCCCGGTGCTTGCCGACCATCTGCCCCGCTGGCTGGGGGCGCCGTACGCGCCCATGGGGAACGAGGGGTACCTTCTCAAGCGCAACTTCCCCCGGGGAACCGGATTCGCCGCGGTCGAGGAGCCCCACGGGGAGGCGCAGGCGTACGTCGTCAACACGGGCGGGGAGCACCCCTATCGGACCAAGTTCCGGTCGCCGGTGTTCGTTAACCTTTCCGCGGCGAAGCACTACATGATCGGCTATCGCGTCGCCGACATCCCGCCGATCATGGGCAGCGTCGACATCTGCGTGGGGGAGGTCGACCGTTAGGCAATGTCGAATGTGACGCTCTTCGATGTCGCGAACGGGCTCGCGACGCTACTGCTCACCGGCCTCGGGTCGATCTTGCCGCAGCCGCTGCACGGGTGGCTCATCAACCCGAACCTGATCTTCGCGCTCGCCGCGACCCTGTTCGGCGCCATCCTCCTCGGCGCGAGCATGATCAACACGATCATGCTGATCTGGTTCGAACGGAAGATGCTCGGCCGGTTCATGGACCGCCGGGGCGCGATGCACGTCGGCTACGCGGGCCTGCTCCAGAACTTCGCGGACGGCCTGAAGCTGTTCCGGAAGCACACCCTCCGTCCCCGCGAAGCCGATTCGCTCGGGTTCTACGCCGGACCGACGGCGTACATGGTCACGTCGGTCCTGATCTTCGGCATCCTGCCGATCTCGACGGGCTGGTCGAGCGGGGTCCTCCCGTTGAGCCTCTTGCTGGCGCTCGCGATCTTCTCGTTTGCGCCGCTGTTCATCTTCATCAGCGCTTGGTCGAGCAACAACAAGTACTCGCTGCTCGGCGGCATGCGCTCGGCCGCCCAGATGATCGCCTACGAGGTGCCGATCCTCCTCGCGGTGGTCGCCGTCATCCTCGTCTCCGGAAGCTTCGACCTCACGACGATCGTGAACCTCCAGCAGAACTACTGGTTCTGGGGGCCGCTGTTCCTCGCGCTCCTCGTCTTCGTCGTCGGCATGCTCGCGGAGATGGAGCGGATCCCGTTCGACCTTCCCGAAGCCGAGGCCGAGCTCGTCGAGGGGTGGAACACGGAGTACGGCGGGATGCTGTTCGCATTCTTCATGCTCGCCGACTACGTCCGCGCCCTCGTCGGCAGCATCCTCGTCGTGCTGCTGTTCCTCGGTGGGTGGACCCTCCCGAGCTACGTGCCGAGCGCGCTCACCTCGTTCCCCCTCGCCGGCATCTTCTGGTTCATGCTGAAGACGTACATCGTCTTCGGCGTGTTCGTCTGGATCCGGGCCTCGCTCCCGCGGGTGCGCACCGACCAGTTGCTCAAGGTCGGCTGGATGCGGATGATCCCGCTCTCCTTGCTCTCGGTCGTCCTCGCCGCGATGCTCGTCCTGGTGCGCTGCCTGCCGGTCTTCGGTTGCGTGCCCGGTCTGGGGGGCTAGGGAGGACCGATGGCGACCGCGGAAGCTGCTCCGCCTCCGAAGTCGTCCGGCGAGAACCCGATCCTCTACGTGGCGAAGCCGCTTGCCACAGCGGCCCGGCAGTTCATGAAGAGCCTGATCCGGCCCTCCACGATCGTCTACCCGTTCGAGCGGCTCGAGGACCCGGCGTTCCGCGACAAGGTCGCGGTCGCGGCGGGGAAGCCGATCGGGGTCGGCCACGTCTGGGACAACTACCGCGGGGTCCACGCGCTCAACATCGCGACCTGCATCTCGTGCAATCTCTGCGCGTTCAGCTGCCCGGACCTCTGCATCGACATGGTGACGGTCCCCGGCGGGGACCCCAAGCACCCGAAGAAGTGCCCGCAGATCGACTACGGCAAGTGCAGCTACTGCGGCTTCTGCTCGGACGCCTGCCCCGAGGGGTGCCTCACCATGACGACGAAGTACGAGCTCGCCACGCCGAAGCGTTCGGAGATGGTCTACTCGCCGCAGAAGATGAACGAGATCTTCGAGCGGAAGCTCCCGATGAACCCGATCCGGGTCGAGCGCCCGTCGAACGAGGACGCGATCCTGCTCGACGTGCCGCTCTGCATCGGCTGCAACGCGTGCGCGCGGGACTGCCCGACGCAGTGCATCACGATGCTCGACATCCCCAAACCGACACCGAAGCCCGGGGAGAAGCTTCCGAAGCGGATCTGGAAGGAGCCCGTGATCAACGACTCCGACTGCGTCCGCTGCGGCACCTGCATCTCGGTCTGCCCCAAGGAGTGCCTGTTCTGGGGGACTCATACTTGAGTCCGGAAGACCTCGCATTCTTCGGCCTCGCCGGCGTGGCGGTCGTGACCGCGCTCCTCGCGCTCCTCGTCCGGGAGCTCGTCCACACGATCCTCTGGGTCTCGGTGTTCTTCGTGGCGCTCGCGGGGCTCTACTTCCTGCTCGCGGCGCCGTTCCTCGGCGTGCTCCAGCTCGGGGTCTACGCAGGGGCGGTGACGATCCTCCTCCTCTTCGGGGTCATGGTCACGCGGAAGCGGATCTTCTCGCGCGAAGCCGCGACGGGGATCGGGCCCGCGCCGCTCGGGCTCGCGCTCCTGACGATCGTCCTCCTGGCGACGGGCGCGGCGACGGCCTCTACCGCGGACCGTCCGCTCGCGATGCATCCGGTGGTCGCCCTCGCCAACACGCTGTTTGGGATCGACGGGGGCTGGCTGCTGCTTCTGGGTCTCACGATGCTGGGCGCGCTCGCGGGCGCGATCTACCTCGTGCGGGAGGGGCGCGAATGACGTCGCTCCCTCTCGCCGACCTCCTGGGCCTCTCCGCCGCCCTCCTTGGGATCGGACTCTTTGGCATCCTCACGCGCCGCAACTTCATCCTGCTCCTCATCGCCGTCGAGATCTCGATGAACGCCGCGATCCTCAACTTCGTGATCTTCTCGGCGTTCCTTTCGGGCGACGCCGGCGTGAACGGGCAGGCCGCGGCGGTCGTCCTGGTCGGGCTCGCGGCGACGGAGGTCGCCGTAGGTCTTGCGATCGTCCTCGCCCTCAACCGGCAGCGGGGTTCGATCAACGTCGCCGAGGCGTCGTCGCTCAAGTTGTAGGGGGAGGGCAACGTGACCGTTTCGTTCGACGGCGTCTTCGCCGTCGCCTACCTCGTCCCGCTGTTCCCGGCGATCGCCTTCGTCGTCGTGGGCCTATTCGGCACGCGGCTCCGCCGCCTCGAGTGGGGCGGCTGGGTCGCGGTGTTCTTTTCCGGGCTCGCGATGGTGCTGAGCTTGGTCATCGCGCTCGGGGAGGGTCTCAACCCTGGGAAGTTCACCGACCAGACGTACACGTGGCTCTCGCTCCCCCATTCCGGAACCGGAGCGTTCCCGGGGGGATTTTCGCTCGTGATGGGGACGCTCGTCGACCCGATCTCGGCGTTGATGCTCGTAGTGGTCAACGTCGTCGGCTTCCTCGTGATGCTGTACTCGATCGGGTACATGCACCACGACAAGGGGCTGCCCCGGTACTACGCGGAACTCTCGCTGTTCCTGACGGCGATGAACGGACTGGTACTCTCCGACAACCTCCTCGAGTTCTTCCTGTTCTGGGAGCTCGTCGGGGTCTGCTCGTACTTCCTGATCGGATTCTACTACGAGAAACCGAGCGCGGCGAGCGCGGCCAAGGAGGCGTTCCTCGTCACGCGCATCGGCGACGTACTGTTCCTCCTCGGGATCTTCATCTATTTCGCGGTGTACGCGACCGCGGGGGCCGCGCCGGGCTGGGCGGCGTCCGGCTTTCTCTTCACGTCCAACGGCCACCCGTTCCTCGGCACCCTGGTCGGGACGAACACCCCGCTCCTGACCGTCGCGGGGCTCATGATGCTCGCCGGGGCCGCGGGCAAGTCGGCCCAGTTCCCGCTCCACGTCTGGCTGCCGGACGCGATGGAAGGCCCGACCACCGTGAGCGCGCTGATCCACGCCGCCACGATGGTCGCCGCGGGCGTCTACCTGCTCGCCGTCACCTCGCTGTTTCTCGGGTTCACCCCTGCGGACCAACTCGCGATCGTGGCGATCGGGGGCTTCACCACGTTGTTCGCGGCCACGATGGCCCTCGTGCATCGCGACATCAAGCGCGTCATCGCCTACTCGACGATCTCGCAGCTCGGCTACATGGTGCTCGCCGTCGGCGCCGGGTTCACGATGGTCGGGCTGTTCCATCTGTGGACGCATGCGTTCTTCAAGGCCCTCCTGTTCCTCGCGGCCGGCAGCGTCATCCACGCGGTCGGGACCCAAGACCTGTTCCGGATGGGCGGCCTTGGCCGCAAGATGCGGCTCACGACGATCGCCTTCGCCGTCGGGGGTCTCTCGCTCGCCGGGATTCCCCCGTTCGCCGGCTTCTGGAGCAAGGACGACGTCCTGGGTTCGGTATTGAGCCAGACCGCTTCGCACCCGCTCTACTGGCCGTTCTTCCTCTGTGCCCTCATCACCGTGTTCCTGACGGCCTACTACATTTTCCGGGCGTTCTTCCTCGCGTTTTCGGGCGCGGCCCCGCGCGATGCCTCCCTTCCCGAGGCCCACGAGCCGCCCTGGGTGATGCGGCTACCCCTCGTCGTCCTATCGGGACTGGCGATCGTCGCCGGGCTCCTCGTGTTCATCCCCGGATTCCCGAACCTCCTTCCGGGAGCGAACGTGCCTCCGACGTACGGGACGGCCGACCTCTTCCTTTCCGGGCTCTCGACCGCGCTCGGCGTCGGCGGAATCGGGGTCGCCTACTCCTTGTGGGGCAACGGGCGGGTGTTCGCGCTGCCCGAATCCTCGCCGTTCCAGCCGGTTCGGCGCCTGTGGCTCCGACTGTATTTCATGAAGGACGCCTACGATTGGATCGGGCTTCGGGGCGTGTACACGATCGCCCGCGCCGCCGACTTCGTCGACCGGTACGTCATCGACGGGACGATCCACGGCGTCGAGCGGACGTTCGCCGAGCTCTCCCGTCGACTCCGGAAGATCCAGACGGGCGTCGTGAGCGACTACGCCGCGTACGTCGTCGCCGGATTGGCGGCGTTCCTCCTGCTCCTGATCTTCGTCGCGCCGTGGTTCCTTCACGCCTGGGGGGTCTGAGGCGATGTTCCCGGTCCTCTCGGCGACCCTGATCCTTCTCCTAGTCGGGACGCTGCTCACGTTCGTCGCGGGCGAACGTGCTCGCTGGGTCGCCCTCGTCACGTCGTTCGCCTTCCTGGGGCTCGCGGCGGTCCTTCTGTACGATTTCTCGGGGTTCGCGGTGGCGCACGGGATCGAGCTGTTCGTTTACCCGGAGACGTACACGTGGATCTCGCTCCCCTGGATGCACATCGACTACGCGGTGGGGGTCGACGGGATCAGCCTCGTCCTGATCCTGCTGACTGCGTTCCTCCAGCTCGCGACGGTCATCTACTCCTGGAACGAATCGAAGAAGCCCGGAGCGTGGTTCGGTCTCGTCCTGCTCACCTGTCTCGGCTGCTTCGGGGTGTTCGTCGCACTCGACGTACTGCTGTTCTTCCTTTTCTGGGAGGCCGTGCTGGTGCCGATGTTCTTCATCATCGGCTACTGGGGCGGACCGCGTCGCCGGTACGCGGCGCTGAAATTTTTCATCTACACTCACGTCGCGAGCATTGTGATGCTCGTGGGCCTGCTCGTCCTGGTGTTCTATTCAGGGTCGACGTCGTTCGATTTCCAATCGCTGCAGGCGACCGCGGGCGAGCTCGCCGTCACGGCGCAGGTGTTCGTCTTTCTGGCGCTGTTCTTCGGCTTCGGGGTCAAGTTCCCGATCGTCCCGTTCCACACCTGGTTGCCCGACGCCCACGTCGAGGCGCCGACCGGCGGGAGCGTGCTCCTCGCGGGGCTGCTGCTCAAGCTCGGCGGCTATGGGCTCATTCGTTGGGCGGTCCAGCTGTTACCAGGGGCGATCCCCCACGTGCAGTGGTTGCTCTACGCCGTCGCCTTCGCGTCGATCATCTGGGGGTCGGTCGTCTCCCTGGCCCAACGGGACCTGAAGCGGCTCGTGGCGTTCTCCTCGATCAACCACATGGGGATCGTGCTCCTGGCGATCGCCCTGTACTCGTCGCTGGGTCTCCTCGCCGCGGTGCTCCTGATGTTCGCGCACGGGATCGTGAGCGCGCTTCTCTTCATGACCGCCGGCACGGTCCACCACAGCACCGGGAGCCGCGACATCTCGAAACTTGGCGGGATGACCCCGCGGACGCCGGTCCTCGCGACGACGATCATGATCGGTTCGCTCGCGTCGCTGGGCCTTCCCGCGCTCATCAGCTTCCCGGCAGAGTTCATCGCGCTCCAGGCGACGTGGGTCGGGATCGGCTACTGGGTGCTGGTACCGCTCATCGCGCTCGTCGTGACGGCCGGATTCTACATCTGGATGATGCAGCGGATGCTGTTCGGACCTCCTCGCGGCCTCCCGGAGAAGGTCGACGACGTGCCTCGGCACGAGGGGATGGCGATGGGGATCCTGGTCGCGCTTACCGTCGTCTACGGGTTGCTCCCGTTCCTGCTCGTGAACCTGATCGTGAGCTCGCCGGTCGTCGGGATCCCGTTCCCGTAGGAGCGCAGGGCGATGGTGAGCTTGGTCGGGATCGCCCCGTGGAGCCCCGAGATCGTCCTGGTGGCCGCGGCGCTCCTCGTCTTCCTCCTCGACACGGTCGGTGTGAAACGGAGCGAGCTGTTCGCGGGGCTCGCGAGCGGCGCGGCCGCGCTCGCCCTCCTGTTCGTCGTCGCGGATGCTGGGTTCGCCCCGTTCGCCCTGGTCCGGACCGTCGATCCATCGGCCGTCGATGCGGCCCCCGCGGGCGGTCTGTACGCGTTCTCGAGCCTCGGATTGCTGTTCCAGGCGATCTTCCTTCTCACGGCCTTCTTCGTCGCGCTTGCCTCCGCCTCTCGTCCCTCGGACGAGAAGGGCTCGGCGATCTTCCACGGGCTCCTCCTGATCGCCACGACGGGCATGCTGTTCGTCGCGGTCGCCGCCGACCTGGTCTTCCTGGTCCTCGCGATCGAGGTGACCAGCATCGCGACGTACCTGATGGTCGGGTACACGCGACGCGACCCGCGCAGCCTGGAGGCCGCGATGAAGTTCTACATCATCGGGGCGCTGTCGACGGCCCTCTCCTTCTTCGGCGTCTCCCTCCTCTACGGGGCGTTCCATTCGACCAGCCTCGTGGCCCTGAGCGGGGCGCTCGGGGGAACGACCCAACCGACCCTGGCCCTGCTCGGGTTCGGCTTCCTCTTGGTCGGCCTCGGATTCAAGGTGACCGCCGTCCCCTTCCATGCGTGGGCCGTCGACGTGTACGACGGCGCTCCGACGGACGTGAGCGCGTTCCTCGCGGGCGGGTCGAAGAAGATCGGCGTCTTCGCGTTCTTCCTGGTCTTCATCGGTCCGATCGCCTTCTTCGACGCCCGGGGCGCCCACTGCCTCACGGCGTGCGGCTCGGTCTACAACTTCCACCCGACGCTCGCGGTCTCCTTGGGCGTGCTCGCGATCCTGACGATGACGATCGGGAACCTGCTCGCGCTGATGCAGCGGTCGATGAAGCGGATGCTCGCCTACTCCTCCATCTCGCAGGCCGGCTACATGCTGATCGGGATCGCGGTCGGCACCGCGCCGGCGCTGGCCGGGGCGACGCTGCAGGTGTTCGCGCACGTCTTCATGAAAGCCGGCGCCTTCCTCCTGGTCGCGGGCTTCGCCACGATCGGCATCGGCCCGCTGATCGACGACTACCGGGGGCTGGGGGCTCGCCGGCCGAAGGCGTCGGTCGCGTTCGCCCTGATGCTGCTCTCCCTCGCGGGCATTCCGCTGACCGTCGGTTTCGTCTCGAAGTTCATCCTGTTCAGCGCCGCGGTCCAGGCGCAGGGGTTCTTCCTCGTCCTGGCCATCGCCGGGCTGCTGAACAGCGCGGTCTCGGTGTTCTACTACGCGCGGGTCCTGAAGGTGATGTTCATGGACCGGGCCGAGCCGGTCCCGGCGCCGCTCCCCGGCCCGCCGGTCGCCGGGGGCTCGGAGCCGGCCGTCCTGGCCGCGGGAGGATTCGGCTACGGCCGCGCGACGGCGATCGCCCTCGCCACGATCGCCATCGTCGTCTTCGGCATCTACCCGCAGCCGCTCATCGCGGCGTTCCAATCGGCCGCCGAACACTTCGTGCTCACCGGGGCGTGAGGGCGTGGAGGAGTTCGACGTCGTCGTGGTCGGCGCCGGACCCGCGGGCGCGACCGCGGCGAGGTTCGCCGCCGAAGGCGGTGCGACGACCCTCCTCGTCGACCGGCGCCCGGAACTTGGCCACCCGGTCCAATGCGGGGAGTTCGTGCCCGCGGCCCACGAGCTCACGGACCTCTTTGACTGCCCGGAAGCGATCCACGCGTCGTTCGACGTCCCACCCGAGACGGTCCTCCGGACGACCCGGACGATGGCGTGCGTGGCGCCGACGGGTCGCCGGTACGATTTCCCACTCGACGGCTTCACGGTGAGTCGTCGGGCCTTCGACAAGGTCCTCGCGCTTCGGGCGGAGGGCGCGGGGGCCGAACTTCGGCACCCGCTCGGCGTGACGGGCGTTCAGGGCGACGTGGTCGACTTCGCCCGGGCCCCGCCGGTGCGCGCGAAGGTGATCATCGGCGCCGATGGGCCGCTCTCGACGGTCGGTCGCAGCGCGCAGTTCTCGGTTCCGCGTCGCATGTACCGGATGATCACCGCGACGGCCGAGGGGCGATTCCCGGACGAGATCGCGCTCTACTTTGGTCGATTGGCTCCCGGGGGATACGCCTGGACCATCCCGCGGGCGGACGATGCCAACGTCGGCCTCGGCGTCGCCCACCTGCCACGGGGGAGCACCCTCGGCGGGCTGCTCGACGAGTTCGCCTCGGAGCAGCGGCTGGGGCCGGCGACCGAGCGCACGCAGTGGTGGGTCCCGCTCGGGCCCCCGCCGGAATCCGCGGTCCGGGGCCGGGTGCTGATGGCGGGCGACGCGGCGAACCTCGTCATGGCGACGAACGGGGGCGGGATCCCGACCGCGATCCTCTCCGGGTTCCATGCGGGGGCGGTGGCCGCCGACCACGTCCGAACTGGGAGTTCGCTCGCGGAGTACGACCGCCGATGGAAGCAGCACCTCTTCACCCCGCTCGACCGGGCCCATCGGATCAAATGGCTCGGCGACCGGGTCGTCGAGCACGACCTGCTCCTGGCCCTGGGCATGCGATATATCGGGGCGGAGGGATTGGACGCGATGATGCGGCTCAAGTGGCCGGCCCGCCTCGGGGGGAACGCATGACGACGACCCCCTCGGACGCCGTCGAAGTGCCGCTGGAAGCCGTCGTGACCCGCACGTTCGGCACCGGCGTTCCGGAATCCTTGAGCGTGCTCGTCCCGGCGCTGACCGCGGACCTCGCCGAGATCGATTTCGTGCTCGACCGGGCGCTGACCTCCACGTACCCTCGCCTCCGCGAGGCGGCGACCTACGCGTGCCGTTCGGGTGGGAAGCGCGTGCGGCCGCTCTTGATGGCCGTCGCGCACCGCGCCGTCGGGGGGACGACCGCGCGTCCGATCCTCGCGCTCGCGGCCGCGTTTCAGCTGATCCACACCGCGACGCTCGTCCACGACGATGTGATCGACCACGCCGAGCAGCGGCGCGGACGACCGTCGGTGGCCCGGGCGTTCGGCCTACCGGCGGCGATCGTCGCCGGGGATTACCTGTTCGTACGGGCCTTCGAACTGGCGGCCGAGTACCCGCGGTCGATCATCCTGCGGTGCGGGGAAGCCTGCGCCGACCTGGCCGAAGGGGAGATCCTCCAGGAGACGAGCCGCTTTGACCTCACGACCGGGGTCGAGCGGTACTTCCGGGTCATCGAGATGAAGACCGCCGCGATCGTTAGCGCGGCGCTCGCGAGCGTGGGCGAGATCGCCGGGATGAAGCCGTCGATCGTCGACGCGCTGGGGGAGTACGGCAAGGCGGTCGGGGTCGCCTTCCAGCTCCGCGACGACCTGCTCGACATGTACGGGGACCCGGACCTGCTCGGAAAGCCGCTCTTTGCCGACCTCCGGGAGGGCAACCCTACTCTGGTGACGCTCGACGCCTACGCGCAATTGACGGGCGAGGAGAAGCGGGAATTCGAGCACCTGTTCGCCCTGCGCCGAAAGCAGCCGCACGACCTCCTGAGGCTGCGGCAGCTCACCGACGCGACCGGAGCGCCGTCCCGGACCGGCGCGGCCGCTACCGCGTGGGCCAGCCGGGCGGTGAACGCCCTCGCGGTGCTCCCCCCGGGACCGCACCACACCCTCCTCGAGGTGCTCGCGCGGGGCGCGGCCGAGCGGTCGTACTGAATCCCCCCCCGCTCGCGTCCGCGCATGAATCGGAAGGTACAAGCCGTCCGGCCCGCGACACCACGTGGGTCGTGAGGTAGGCGGATGCGCGGAGCCGAAGAACCGAGCACGGCCACGGGGCCCGCGCGCCGCGCGTCGCCCGCGGTCGTGGAGGTCGGTCACCTTCCCCCGGCGTGGAACCCCACCCCGCCCCGGCCCCCCCGCCCCCTGGGGGTGGCGATCCTCGCCGTCGTGATCTCGCTCTCCGGCGTGATCATCCTCGTGTCCGGGATCTTCTCGCTCATCAACGTGCTCGCCGGACCGATCCTACCGTCGAGCGTCATGCTGTTCCCGGCGGTCGACCCGGTCGGCTCGGGGATCTTGGTGCTGTTCGGGGCCGTCATGCTCGCGGTCGCGAACGCGCTCTGGGACCAGGAACGCTGGGCGCTGTGGACGACGATCGTGGGAACGTTCCTCACCTTCACCTACCTGTTCTTCACCGAATCGATCACGGTCCTGTTCGTCGTGCTGCTCGTCCTGTTCGTGTACCTCCTCTCGGTGCGCCGCTACTTCTATTGATGCGGCTCACCCTCGCCCAGCTGGCCCCCTCGGCCGGCGACGTACCGGCGAACCTCGCGCGCATCGATCGCGTCGTGGCGAAAGGTGCGGCGGACGTGGCCGTCTTCCCGGAACTGTTCCTCTCCGGATACCGTGTCGGCGACCGGATCCACCAGCTCGCCCTCCGAAAGGACGACCCGGGGTTCCGAGAGCTCCTACGGATCGCCCAGTCCCGCGCGACGACGCTCGTGGTCGGCGCTCCGGTCGCCTCCACCGACCGCCCCGGTGAGACCTGGAACGCCGCGGTCGTGGCCCCGCCGGAGGGCCGACCGATGCGGCAGGTCAAGCGGTTCCTACCGACGTACGGGCCGTTCGAGGAAGGGGTGCATTTCACCCCGACGGACCGTAGCGAGCCCCTCCGCTTCGCGGGCCACCGGGTCGGGCTTCTGATCTGCTACGACAGCTTCTTTCCCGAGGTCGGTCGGGAGCTCGCGCGGGCCGGTGCCGAACTTCTGGTCATCATCTCCGCCTCGCCCGTGACGTCCCGCTCCCTGTTCGAGAAGATCCTCCCCGCCCGGGCCGTCGAGAACGGCTGCCCGGTGGTCTACGTGAACCGGGTCGGCGTCGAGGATGGGATCGTCTTTGGGGGCGGCACGGGCGCGTGGGACGCGCGCGGTGAACCGGTCGAATTGACGCCGACGGTCACCGAAGGGCTGGGGGACGATGAGATGGTCGGTTCGGTCGAGCTGGACCTCGCTGACGTCCCCCGATGGCGTCCGTTCCGGCCCGTGCTCCGGGACCTGAGCTCGCGTTCCACGACGGCGACGCCCGCGTCCGACCCCACGTACCGCTGAAGGCATCGCCCAGGGCGACCGGTCCAACGCCGTCCTTATAGCGGCGGCCGACCCGACGAGCCGCGGTGGCACCCGCGAAAAGCCTCGCGCAAGAGCTCGCCGCGAAGCAGCGCGAGATCTCGGTCGCCGAGTTCTTCGAACGGAACCGACAGATCCTCGGCTTCGACAACCCGACCCGCGCGCTCCTCACGACCGTCAAGGAGGCGGTCGACAACGCCCTCGACGCCGCCGAGGAGGCCCGCGTCCTCCCCGAGATCCACGTCGAGATCACGAAGGAAGGGACCGACCGGCTGAAGGTCGCGGTCGACGATAACGGCCCCGGCATCCTCCGGAAGGAGATCCCGAACGTCTTCGGCCGGCTCCTCTACGGGTCCCGCTTCCACGCCAACCGCCAGTCGCGCGGGCAGCAGGGGATCGGCATCTCGGCGGCGGTCCTCTACGCGGGCCTCACGACCGCGCGCCCGGCCCGGGTGCTCTCCAAGGTCCTGGAAGAGGAGGCCGCGCACGCCCTCGAGCTCTCGATCGACACGCAACGCAACCTTCCGCGGGTGGTATCGGAGGATGTCGAACTCTGGGACCGGCCCAGCGGGACGCGGATCGAGCTGACCCTCAAGGCGAAGTACATCCGCGGACGCCAGTCGCCGACCGAGTACCTCCGGGGGACCGCGATCGTCAACCCGCACGCGCGTCTCACCCTGCTCGAGCCCGACGGGACCCGGATCACCTACGAGCGCGCGACGACGGAACTCCCGCCGCTGCCGAAGGAGAGTCCGCCGCACCCGTACGGCCTCGAGCTCGGCGAGCTCGACTACCGCCTCAAAGGGTCGAAGCGCCCGACGGTGGCGCAGTTCCTGACGCAGGAGCTCTCGGGCGTCGGCCCGCGCGCCCTCAAAGAGATCCTGGCCCACGCCGGCCTCTCCGGTCGCGAGACGCCACCCAAGCTTCCGGCCGAGAAGATCGAGCGGCTCTTGGCCGCGGTCCACGCCGTGCCGCTGGTCGCGCCCTCGGCGGAATCCCTGTCCCCGATCGGATCGCTCCTCATCAAGCGCGGGCTCAAGAACGTCCTCGGCGAGGTGCGGCCGGAGTTCTACGCCCCCGCCGTGAGCCGGCCGCCCAAGGTGCGCGGGGGGTTCCCGTTCGTGGTCGAGGTCGGGCTGGTCTACGGTGGCGGATTGCCCGCCGACCAGCCGATGCAGCTGCTCCGGTTCGCGAACCGGGTCCCGCTCCTGTTCCAACAGGGGGCCTGCGCGATCACGACCGCGGTCGGGGCTCTCGATTGGCGCCGGTACGGACTCGACCAGAAAGGCGGCAACGGGCTCCCCACCGGTCCGTGCCTCGTCCTCGTGCACGTCGCCTCGACGAAGATCCCGTTCACGAGCGAGGCGAAGGAAGCGCTCGCCGAGGACCCCGAGCTCGACAAGGAGCTCACGCTGGCGCTGCAGGCGGCCGCGCGCCACCTCAAGGTCCACCTCTCCCGGCGGACGCGACGTGACTACGCCGCCGAGAAGTTCGCGATCATCCTGAAGATCCTCCCGAAGCTCGCCGCGAAGACGAGCGGCCTGGTCGGAAAACCCGTGCCGGATCTCACTCCGATCATCACGCGGATCATGGACATCGTGCACGTGGAGACCGCGGAACCCATCGGGGGCGCCGCGGTCGTGATCCCGACCAAGATCACGAACTACACCCCACGCCCCCGGGTCCTCGAGGTGTTCCTCGAAATGCCGATCGACCAACTCCCCCAGGCCGAGTTCACCCCCGCCCCCGACGGGGTCGACCGCGAGCTCGGACGGGCGTGGTGGACGCTCCCCAAGCTGGCCCCGAACACCGATGTGACGGTGACCGCGACGTTTCCGAAGGGCGCGGAAGTGGAGGCGAGCGACCTGGAATTCTACGTCGCGGGCGTCGATGAGGCGCGACTGATCGGGGCGGAGCCGCTCCCGGGGGACTGGGACGTGAGGCTCCCCCGCGCTGTTATCGAAGCCGCTGAGCAGGCCGGGGAGCCGGTCGTCGCGGGCGAAGAGGCGGAGGTGGACTACGATGCCGAAGAAGGGAAAGCCCAAGTCGACGACGACTGACGACCAGCCGAAGATCCGGGCCGACGCCCTTGTCCCGACGCTCGACCTCGCGCGGGAGATCTACGGCCAGCTCGCGCGGGGGGAGATCCCACGGATGCGGCTTCCGCTCCGGACGAAGCAGAACCTTCAGTTCGTGGCGCGGGAGGGTATCTGGAAGCTCGGGCGCACGCTGGGGACCCGCTCCGCCCGCAAGCTCGACGGGGCGCTGATGCTGCTCCGAACGTTCTACCTCGTCGATTTCATCAACGAGATGGCGCGCGACGGCAAGACGTCGACGTTGCGGGAGCTCTACTACATCAGCGAAGGCTGGGAGGAATCGAAGTTCCACGGGGAGGACGAATCGAACCTCCTGATCGAGGACCTCGAAGTGATCTGCCAGCGCCTCCGCGAAGATTTCCGGCTGCACCCGGAAGAGAGCGGCGCGAGCGTGCTCGGCGACTTGACGCTGCGGGAGCGGAACCGCAAGGGCGTCGTGAAGACCTTCAACTGCCGCGACGACGTCGGCGACGGCGGCTACACGCTCCCGTTCAACGTCGAGAAGGAGAAGGTCGAGTTCGTCCGTACGAAGGCGAAGTTCATCATCGCGATCGAATGCGGCGGCATGTTCGACCGCCTCGCGGAGAACGGGTTCGACGAGGAGTTCGGGGCGGTGCTCGTCCACCTCAAGGGCCAGCCCGCCCGTTCGACCCGGCGGTTCCTGAAACGCGCGTCGGAGGAGCTCAAGCTCCCGGTCGTCGTCTTCACCGACGGCGACCCCTGGTCGTTCCGCATCTTCGCGAGCGTCGCCTACGGCGCGATCAAGACGGCCCACATCTCGCAGTACCTGGCGACGCCGGGCGCCGAGTTCCTGGGGGTCACGGCGAGCGACATCGAGAACTACGACCTCCCGCACGACGACCTGACCGACCAGGACGTTCGGGCGCTCCAGGCGGAGCTCACCGACCCGCGGTTCGGGACGGCGGAGTGGCGGGCCGAGATCGGCATGATGCTCAAGAACGGCAAGAAGGCCGAGCAGCAGTCGCTCGCGAAATACGGTCTCAACTACGTGACCGCGACGTACCTGCCCGAGAAGCTGCGCGAACTCGGGATCGCCTGATCCCGAGGATCTCGTGCCCCCGGGGAGGGCGAGGGGCCTACGGGACGACCTTGATCGTCCCGGAGCGGCCCATCGAGACCTGGAGCTTGCCGCGGAAATCCTTGACCCATCCGTCGGTGATCTGCACCTTTTGGCCCACGGAGTAGGTCTTCGTGTCGTCGCCCCAGAGCGTGAGCGTGATCGTGCCGGTCTCGTCCTGCAGCGTGGCGTCGGCCACCTGCGACGCACCCCGAGAGGTCGTGACATCGCGGGGAGCGGAGACCGCCGTGATCGTCGCCTGGAAGGTCGCGTTCATGTTTGCCCGTAGCGTAGCTATGCCGGCCATCGTGCGGGGGGGGAAACCCGGGGCCATTAAGGTTCTCCGCTAGGGCCCCGGGCGCTCCGCCCGAGGTGCGCGGACCCCCGGGGGTCCCGCCTCGGCAGGTTCAATACGCCTCCCGCGTTCGGAGGAGCGTGGCCGCCCCCCCTCCGATCGCACCGGTCCCCGGCGGTGGTCACCATGTCTTCCCCCACTGGTCCGCGCCGCCGCCCCAGGGAGTGAAGACGCTCTCGGGCCGCTCGGCCGAAACCCTGGCCCTGGTCGCGCTCATCTTTCAGGCGATCGCCGCGGTGTTCGCGTTCCTCTTCATCGTCGTGTTCCTTCCGGTCACGTTCTACGCGGTCGGGTACTTTCAGGGCGTCTTCACCGCGTTTTGGCTAACGGTCGGTGGAGTGACGATCCTGCTCCTCTACGTCGGATACGCCTTCTCGTATCACCGAATTCAGGTGGGCGACTACGAGGGCGCGGGGGCCGCGACCTTGCTCCTGGGGATCCTGCTCCTCTTCCCGACGATCATCCCCGGGATCCTGTACCTTGTCGCCTACGAAAAACTGGGCGCGGCGCAGCGGGAGCGGTGGTGGCCGATGATGAACTACGGCAACCCCTACGCAGCGCCGACCCCCTACTCCATGGCCACCCCGACTCCCACCCCCATGGCCAGCCCGCCGGGCTACCCTCCGATGTGTCCACGGTGCGGGTCGCCCGGTGCGTACATTCCCTTGCACCAACGGTACTTCTGCTACT
>JAKIWS010000028.1 GCA_022749895.1 Thermoplasmata archaeon | reverse complement strand
GTCGTTAGCAGTTACCTGATCGCCCAGACGGTCGCCATCCCCATCTTCGGGAAGCTCTCCGACCGGTTCGGACGCCGGTCGTTCTACCTGCTCGGACTCGTGATCTTCCTGGCCGGATCGACCCTCGCGGGCCTCAGCCAGACCCTCAACCAGCTGATCCTCTTCCGGGCCCTCCAGGGGCTCGGGAGTGGCGCGTTCTTCACTGTCGTCTTCGCGCTCGTGGCGGATATGTTCCCGCCCAAGGCGGCAGCGAAGCTCGTCGGGATCCTCTCGGCCGTGTTCGGCATCGCCATCGTCGCGGGGCCGCTCATCGGGAGCTACATCGTGGACAACGCGAGCTGGCGCTGGATCTTCTTCGTGAACCTGCCGATCGGCCTGACGACGATCGCGCTGGTGCTGACGACGATCCGTTCCGTGCGCCCGGCGCCGAGCAAGGTCGCGTTCGACGCGGCGGGGGCGGGCCTCCTCTCCCTCTGGGTCGGCTCGCTCATCTTCGCCCTCGTCGAGACCTCGAACGGCTGGGCGTGGGGCGACCCGCGCACGGTCGGCTTGCTCGTCACGGCGGTGGCGCTGTTCTTCGTCTTCCTCTTCCAGGAGAGCCGGACGGGGGACCCGTTGATTCCCCTGCACCTCTTCCGGAAACGCCTCGTGGCCATGGCGAGCGGCGTGAACTTCCTGCGCGGCGCCATCCTCACGGGCGTCGTCACCTTCGTCCCGATCCTCATCGTCTTCGGGCTCGGGGGTTCGACCGACATCAGCCGGAACATCCTGTACGCGTTCCTCCTCCCCATGATCTTCGGGGCGACCGCCGGGGGTCTCCTCACCACCAAGGTCGGCTACCGCACCCCGGTGGTCCTGGGCCTGTTCCTGACGACGATCGGATGCCTCCTCTTGGTCGCGGTTCCGACCGTACCGCCGATCTACCGGTTCGTCGAGGGGTTCATCCCGCTCGGACTCGCGGGAGCACTCATCCCCCTCGGGTTCGGGATCGGGGTCACGTTCGCGCCGACGCAGCTCGCGATCCAGTACAGCGTCGCGGCGAAGGACGTGGGGACCGGCAACTCGCTCGTCTGGTTCCTCGGAAATCTCGGAGGTTCGATCGTCGTCTCCCTCCTCGGGACGTTCCAGCAGACGGAGTTCCGGGCCCTGCAACCGCAGTTCACGCTGGGGATGACGCCCCTACAATTCCAGACGCAACTGTACGCCGCGTTCGCCACGTCGATCCGCGACGTCTGGTGGCTCCTCGTTCCGATCGCCGTGGCTGGCTTGATCTTCGCGTTCTTCGTCGTCGGCCGGCTGCCCGCGACGGCCCCCGTCGAGGAACCCGGTCAATCGGTCGCCCAACCGGTCAGTGTCCTGTAGGCAGCTCCGCCGATTCCCCCGGCCCGGGATTGGGACCCCCGCTCCGGCCCGCGCGGTCGCGTTGCGCGATCCCGAGCTCACGGCCTGGTGCGGCGAGCCCGAAATATTCTCGGGCGCGCCCGCCGACCGGGCGTCCATGCTGACCGCCCGGACGGGGGACGATCGGCCCTAAGGGGCCTACCGCCGTCCTTAGGCAAACTTGCCGGTCACCGTTCCGGCTCCCTTGATGGTCACGGTGGTGGCCGCCGAGGTGGTCGACGCGATCGTGATCGAGGGGCTACTGGACGACCAAGTTGTGAACGCGCCCACGCTTCCGTTGACCGCCCACACGAACTGCACGGTCCCGTTCGGGTACCACGCCGTCAACCCGTTCCCGTTGGGATTGACCGAGCCGCCGGTCGCCGTCCCGGTGTTCGACGCCACGAACGTGACCTGGAACACCTTGACGAACGGGATCGCCTGCACGGTCTGGCTCGGGGTGGTCATGTACATCGCCGGGGTAGCGGTGTAATAGGCCGTTCCGATCGCGGCCCCCGCGACGTACGCATTCGGGACCCAGTAGTGCGAGGCCGGGGTCACGCTGGAGATCACGAGGCTGGCCAAGCTCGTGAGGTACAGCACGCTATCGAACGTTAGCCCCCAGACGGTCGCCGCCGGAAGGCCGAACGCGGTGAACGTCACCGTGCTCAAGGGTTGGACGAAGATTCCGGTCACCGTGCCCGGTCCCTTGATCTTCACGAACGTGGACGCGTTGCCCGCGTTGGTGAGCGTGAGCTTCGAGGTGTTCGTGCTCCACGAGCTGAACGTCCAGGTCGAGTAGTAGTTGACCCCCCAGATCGCGAGGTAGGAGTTGTCCGGGAACCACCCCGAGGCCGGCCCCACGCCGGGCCCGGAGCCCGTCGGCGAGACAACCACGTTCACGTAGTCGTTCTTCTGGAAGACGATCATCTGCTGGGTCTGCCAGGGGACGTAGACGGACCCACTGGTTGGGGTCGCAACGTAAGCGACGCCGGGGATTGCGGAGCCGAGCGGGCTCGTGGTCGACCAATACAGGTACGTCCCCGTGGACGGCAGCCCGGAGATCGTGACCGAGCTGGTCGTGCTTCCGTAGAAGACGCTCCCCGTGGTGATCCCCCAGGCCGTCCCCGTGGGGAGGCCCTGTTCCCAGAACTTGACCGAGCAGGTCGTGCTGCAGGGCGACGTGGTCGTGAAGGTCGCCGTGAGGGTCCCGGGCGCGCCGATGGAAACGTTGGTGGCGTCCGACGTGGTGGTGCCGATCTTGAGGGCGGGCGCGCTCGAGGACCAGTGCGAGAAGACGGTCGTCGAGGTGCCCTGCGCGGCGATCGAAAGATTGGTCCCGGCGTTGTAGAAGGCCGTCGAGCTCGGCGTTGTAGACCCGGACGACAATGGCGTGACGGCGAACATCAACTGGTATTGCTTGACGAAGACGATGGTCTGACTCTTTTGCGAGGGGACGCTCATGTAGCCCGACGAGGGGGTCGGGACGTACTGACCCGTCGTCAGCAACGGCACGGTGCCGACCGACCAGGAGTAGTACCCGGCCGTCTGCGCGAAGATGGTGATGTCCTGGTGCGACGTGGGATAGGAGTGGCCGTTGAACGTCACGGACCAGGCCTTGGGCAGCGTGAGTCCCTGCTCCGTGAAAGTGATCGGGTACTTGGCCAGAACGAACACCGCGGTGACCGTCCCCGTGCCGGTGATCGTCGCGACGGTCGATGCCGTGGTCGCGCTGGCGAGGGTGATCGACACGGTGGAGCTCGTCCAGGTGGAAAAGGCATATCCGGCCGCCGGGATCGCCGAGATTGCGAGCGCGGTCTTGTCGTTCACGTACGGAGCGCCGCTCGGCGTGGTGCTCCCGGAAGCGGCGGGAGAGATGCTGAACGTCACCTGCTCCTGCTTCACGAATTGGACGACCTCGGTGGTTTGCCCGGGGACGTACATGTACGTGGCGGAAAGTACCGGCACGTACTGAATCCCGGTGGCTCCCGCCACGGGCGTCGTGACCGACCAGTAGTAGCCCCCTGCCGAGATGCTCGCGAAGGTGTGCGTCACCGCGGTTCCGGTGTTGGCGACGCTGTTGAACGTGACGGTCCACGAGGTGCTCGCGGGCAAGCCCGTCTCCTTGAACAGGACGGTGTAAGTCGTCACCGACGGGGTGATGTGCGCTGACGCGCTCCCGACGATGAGAAGAATGCTCGCCGCTGCCAGGAGACCGGTCCATCGACTCATTATGCGCCGCATTGCTGCTTTCTCCGTCCCCGTGAGGACGAACTCGTAGCCCCCCTGCCCACGACCCGTAGGCGAGGCGGGGTGGCTGGTGGGCCGAGCAGGCCCGAGTAGAAAGCCGCAGTTACTGCGCAGTAGGAAGTATAACCTACCCCCTGAGTTTTCGTCTCGCCACGGTGGAAAGCGGATTGTGACAGTGCGGATAGATACGGATGAGGTCGCCGCGCAGGTCCGGGAGCTGTTGGCGCTCGACCGGAGCTTGAACCCCTCCGACCGGAAGGTCCTCGAGTGCCTCCTCCTCGAGCCGGGACCGATGACGGCGCGCGAGCTGGCCCGCCGGACGCGGTGCAGCGTGCCCGCGCTCTACCTCGCCCTTGATCGGCTCGAGTCGCGCGGGGTGATCCTCCGCGACCGACGGGCCTCCCACACAACGTTCCGCGCGGCGCATCCGAGTGCGGTCCTCCACGAGCTGCTCGACCCGTGGCGTCGTGCCGGCGACATTGCCGGACGCATCGAGGCGCCGCTCCGACAGTTGCACGAGATCCGGGGCGAGAGCGCCCCGACCGACGACCCCAAGGGGGCGACCGTGACGACCTCGCTCACCAGCTGCCTGAGCGCGCTCCTCGGCCACGTCCACTCGGTCCGCTCCGAGATCTGGGTCATCGGTAGCGAGGCGCCGTGGTTGACCCATTCCCCCCTGGTCGAGCGGGAGCTGATCTCCAAGAGCGCGTCGCCTCCCGGAGTACGCGTTCGTCTGCTCGTTCGCAAACCGCCCGCGAGCTCGGACGAGGCCCGTCGCCTCCGCCAGCTTCAGGAGCATGGCGTCGAGGTTCGGTACTCCGGAAAGTTCGCGACTCCGGCGGTCGTCGTCGACCGCCGATGGCTGTTCCTCCAGAACGCCCTCCCCCCGGAGCGCAATTCGGGCACGGCGTCGTACGTCCAGCTCGACGCCCCGACCCTGTGCGCGGACCTCGCGGCGAGCTCCGAGGAAACGTGGGCGCGGTCGGTTCGTACGCCGTGAGGGCGACCGGTCGGACCGGCGGCGCCGGCCTCGCTTGGATCGGTCCGTCCACCTCGCTCTCCGCGGGGAACCTCACGATTCGCATCGGGGTGCGGGTGACCGTGGTCGCGGGGAGCTCGCCGCCCCCCAATGCTTCGCTCGTTCTCACACCGAGCCTCCGAGGATTCGGCGCGCCGATCCTGTATCACCATGCGGTTACGTTCGGTCAGATCGCGGGAGCCGGCTGGGTCGCCGCGACGATCCCGCTCCGGACGAGCCTGCCCCTCTTCGGAGTCCACCTTCTCGGCCCCTGCGATTCTCCTTCGGCGGTGGTCGAGCTGGGCCACCTGACCGTCCCCTCGGCGGGTCTCTCGACGGCGGAACCTCCGGCCGAGCGACCTCGATCTGACCGGGTAACGATATAGTGAAGATCGACAAACCAAGATGATGGCAGCATCGGGGCCGGCCACGACCTCCCAGCGGGGCGCTCGCGAGGTGGCCACGCTCGCGGGCGGGTGCTTCTGGTGCCTCGAGGCCGTCTACACGGAGCTCGGCGGGGTCGAACGCGTCGATTCCGGGTACGCGGGGGGGGTGGTCCCGAACCCGAGCTACGAGGACGTCTGCACCGGACAGACCGGCCACGCGGAGGTGGTCCAGGTCACGTTCGATCCGGCGAAGATCTCCTACCGCCAACTTCTCGAGATCTTCTTCACGATCCATGACCCGACGACGTTGAACCAGCAGGGGGCGGACGTCGGCACGCAGTACCGGTCGGCGATCTTCTATCACGACGAGCGCCAGCACCGGGAGGCGGAGAGCGTCGTCCGCGAGATCACCGACGCCGGACTCTGGCGCGGCCGGATTGTGACGGAGATCGCCCCGCTGGCCGCGTTCTATCCGGCGGAAGAGTACCACCGGGATTACTTCAAACGGAACCCAACGGCCGGTTATTGTCGCGCGGTGATCGCCCCTAAGGTCGCGAAGTTCCGCGCGAAGTTCACCCCGCAACTCCGTGCGCCGTAGCTGGCCGAATCCGAACGGCGAGTCCGCCGCGAACGGCGAGAGGGTTCCCGGCGACGCAGTATTACGATTCTCCACAACAACATACTAAATAGGCTACGCCGATGGCCGGAGGGAGTCGAGCGTATGGAGGTCCGGCCGGGGAGCGGGGTCGTCCTTCTCCGGCGCGACAAAGGGCTCCTCGTCGCCCTCTACGCGGCCATCCTCGCCACCACAGGTCTTGCGTTCGCGCTCCTGTTCTACTTCTCTGCCCGGTACACCTCCCCGAATCTCGCTGCGACCGGTTCGACGTTCGCGGGGATCGGGTTCATCGTCTACGTATTCGGCCTGCGACACGGTCTCGACGCGGACCATATCGCTGCCATCGACAACACGACGCGGAAGCTGCTGCAGGAGAAGACCCGCCCGCTTACCGTCGGGACTTGGTTTTCGCTGGGTCATTCGACGATTGTGGTCGGACTGATCGTCGCGCTGGTCGTCGCCGCGAAAGCGGTCACCAGCCAGATCCCGACCTTGCGGACCGCCGGCGCCCTCGTCGGCACCTCCGTCTCCGGCGTCTTTCTGTTCCTCATCGGGCTCGTGAACCTCATCATCGTCCTCGAGGTGTACCGCATCTTCCGGGGGATCCGGGAAGGGCGGTTCAACGAGCAGCAGCTCGACGATCAACTCCGAAACCGCGGCTTCTTGAATCGATACTTCGGGAAGTTGTTCCGCGTTGTGACACGCCCCCGTCAGATCTACCCCATCGGCGTGCTGTTCGGGCTTGGGTTCGACACCGCCACCGAGGTTGTCCTCATCGTAATCGCGGTCTCGCTCGGTCTCACGCTCCCGATCTACGCGATCCTCGTCCTCCCGCTGCTGTTCACCTGCGGCATGGTCCTCGTCGACACCTCCGACTGCCTCGCGATGAGCGTCGCCTACGGTTGGGCGTTCCTGAAGCCGATGAGGAAGATCTACTACAATCTGACCGTGACGATCATCTCGGTCCTGGTCGCGTTCGTCATCGGGGGGATCGAGGTGCTGCAGGTGCTCACCCTTGAGCTCCACTTGACCGGAGGCGCCTGGGGGGCCCTCGCGACGATCGATCCGGCGACGCTCGGAGCCCTCGTGGTCGCCGTGTTCGTGGGAACGTGGCTGGTGGCCACCGGCTACTACCGCTACAAACGGCTCGATGATGTCCCGTTTCCCGGGCACCCGGTCGCGCCCGCCGGACCGACAGGGTAGGTCGGTCGGGCCGATGCCGGGGCAGAATCCTCGCAAGCGGGGCGTCGTCCGGTTCGCGATCTCCTTCGATGCCCAGCTGGCGGAAGAGTTCGAGCGGTGGGTGCGCCAACGAAACTCGCCGAGCCGTTCCGACGCGATCCGTTTTCTCGTCCGCCGGGAGCTGGCCGAGAAGGCGCCGGGGAGCGACCCGGACGCCGACACGGTCGGGACCGTCTTGCTGCTGTACCGCCACCGCGACGCCAACGTCCTCCGCCGCCTCGCTTCCGCGCAACATCGATGGGGCGACCATGTCCGGTCGTCGACGCACGTCCACCTGCCGGGGGACGCGTGCGCGGAGATCATCCTCCTCCTCGGAAAGCGCCGCGAGATCGAGCGTGCGGCGGAGGATCTCCGGGGGGTGAAGGGCGTCCGTGAGGGGCGTTTCGTGCTGGCATCGCCCGGGGTCGCTGGGGGGCGCTCCGGTCACCACCACCCCCACCACTCCTAGGGGACGAACCCCCCCCCCGCGCGAGGCGAGGCGATTCTCGCGGAAGAGGCGAGACGGGCGGTTTTACCCACCCGTCACGACGTGTTCCGCCACTTCAGGGGCAGATACTTGACCGCCTCGCGGCGCGTCAGCGGCGCGACGATCCTCTGATGTCGGCGCAGAAAACCCGCCACCGCCTGGGGGTGGCGTTTGCCGACCTCGCGGAGGATCCAGCCGAGAGCCTTGCGCATGAAGAACTCCCGCTCGGTCAACCGAGGGATCGCGAGCCGTTCGAAGACCCGGAAGTCGATCGATCCGTCCTTGAGACCGGGCAGCAACGCGAGCAACCCGGCGCGCCGGACCCACAGGTCGGAATGGTGGGTCCAGCCCTCCATCACCGTTCCGCCGCGGTCGGATTTCGCCACCAGCGGCCCGGCAATGTCGACCGCGAGCAGGTCGACGTAATTCCACCAACGGCCCCGCAGCGCGAGCCGGCGTAGGAAAGGAAAATCGCGGCGGTCGAGTCGGGGCTGGAACTGTTCGAGCAGCAGGAGCCCCACGGTCCACCGCTCGTGGACCCTCACGGACCACAGGAACTCCACGATCGAGCGGAGTTCGAGGCGTGTCGTCGCCGGAAAATCTCGACGAAGCTCACGGGCGAGCCGTCGTAACTCGGGCATTCCGGTTCCGTAGAACCGGTGCGAACTCTTCAGGTAGGCTCGCTCAGCCTCGGCCTGATCGGGGGATCCTTGGGCGCGAAGAGCGCGCTCGACCACTTGGAGCCGCCGACGCCAGGGGGCGGGAGCTTCCGCTCCGCGCCCAACGGGTTCCGGAGATGGTTCGAGCTCCGGGGGGAGGGCCGGCGCGGTCCGACGGAGCGGCATCACGCGCCGCTCGTGGTCGACGGGCGGGGCCAAAGCTCGCGCGCCGCCACCAAGTGCATGATCTCCGACGGTCCGTGGGCGATCGCCCCGCTGCGCACGTCCCGCCACCGCTGCTCGTGGGGGAACTCCCTCGAGTACCCGCGACCCCCGTGGAACTGGATCGCGTGGTCGATCACCCGCAGGGCGACCTCCGTCGCCATCCATTTCGCGAGACTCGCGCGCCCGCTTCGACGGTCGCCCTGCTGCAACCCCTGGAGGACGTCTTGGACGTAAAGCCAGGTTGCGTCCAAGTGCGCCCCGTCCTCCACGAGGGGGAACGCTACGGCCTGCTGCTGCGCGAGGGGCTTACCGAACGTCGTTCGCTCCCCCACGAACGTCACCGTCTCCTCCCAGGAGGCCCGGCCCACGCCCAGGTAGATCGCCGCGAGGAGCGCTCGCTCGCGCGTCAACTCGCCTTTCAGGTAATCGAAGGCGCGACCCTCCTCGCCGAGGCGGTGGTCTTCCGGGACCTCGACGTTCGCGTACTCGACCGTACCACGTCGCATCCACCGTTCCCCGAGGTCACCGATCGTGGCCCGACGAACTCCGGAGAGCTCCTGGGGAACGAGGAACGCGGTGAGGCCGCCGGGCCGGTCGGAGGGCGAAGTGCGCGCGTAAACGATCGCGGCCTGAGCGTCCAAGGCGAACGCGGCCTGGGATTTCGTACCGTTCAGCACATAGATCGCACCGCGGCGTTCGGCCGTCATCGCGATCGACCCGGCGTCGGAGCCGGCTCCCGGCTCGGTGATCTGGTTCGCCACGAGCACCTTGCCCGCCATCAGCGGGGCGAAGTACTCTTTTCGAAGCGCGGGGGAGCCGTGCTCCGCGAGGACGCTCGAGAACTCCGGTTGCAACGCGAGCTTGGCGAACGCCGTCCCGCCCCGGTACGCGAGCCGCCGGAGGACATGCCCGGCCTCGGGAAGCGGGACTCCGTGCCCACCCAGCGCGGGGGAGAGGGTCAGACCGAGGAGCCCGTGAGCGCCGAGGGAGCGGAACTCTTCCCAGGGAAAGCGGGGGTGCTCGTCGAGATGGGCGTACCGGAGCGACAGCTGCAACCGGGTGGCCAGCTCGTCGACGACCGCCAACAGCGGCGAGGCCGGGGGGCCCCCGTCGGCGCTCGTCATGCCGGCCCGCGTCGAAAGAAGGGGGTAGCGACCGTAGAGGGAGGCGGTGACCGGTCCTCTCCGATGACACCGGATTCGTTCCACGCACGGATCTGCTCCTCGGGGTATCCGAGCAGCTCCCCCAACACCCGCTGATTGTCCTGCCCAAGCCGAGGGGCTCCACGCCAGACCGCTCCCGGCGTCGCGGAGAATCGGGGGGCGATGCCCGCCCCCTTGACCGGGCCGGCGACCGGATCGTCCCACTCGAGGAACATGCCCCGGGCCTGGTAGTGGGGGTCCTCGGCGATATCCCGGATCGTGAGCACGCGCGCAAAGGCGACATCGTGGTCGCGCCCCAGAGCTTCGAGTGCCGCCCCGGTGCGCGCGGCGCAGAACTTCGCGAGGCGTGCGTCGACCTCGCTCCGGTGAGCCAGCCGGTACGCGGCCTCGTCCCACTCCGGGGACGTCAACCCGATCATCGCGCGCAGCCGACGCCAGGTCTCGGGGGTCGGTGCGGCGACGACGACCCAGCCATCCTGGGCCCGGTGAAGGTCGTAGGGGTGGAGGCGGGCGTGGCCCCGACCGTGCCGTTCCCGGACGACGCCGCGGACGAAGTAGTCCAGCGCGAGGTTCTCGAGCAGCGTGAAGAACACTTCGTACTGCGCGACGTCGACCGACTGACCGCGCCCGGCCCGCTGCGCACTTACATAGCCCATCAGCGCGGCACCGGCCGCGGCGAGCCCCGTGACGGTGTCGTTGAGCGCTGTGCCCGACCGCGAAGGTGGGGCCGGGTCGGGCTCACCTTGCAAGGAGAGAAAGCCGCTGAACGCTTGCGCGATCAAATCGAACGACGGGGCGCGAAGGCGATCGGGATTGCCGCTCTGACCGTACCCCGAGACGTGGACGATCGTGAGCCGCGGTTGCGCCTCCCACAGCTTCGCATCGTCGAGGCCGAGGCGGTCGTAGGTTCCCGGTCGGGAGGATTCGATCCAGATGTCGGCCGTCCGGATGAGGTCGAGAAAGATGCCGCGCCCTGCGGGCTGGCGCAGATCGAGCCCGACCGAGAGCTTGTTCCGCGCGTACTGCACCCACGATTCGGAGACGCTCCGCTCCGCCGGCGCGCCCTCCGGTAGCATGGGAGGAAGACTCCGGGTCGGGTCGGCGAACGGGTAGGAGTACGGCGGGCCCTCCACGTGGATGATCTCGGCCCCGAACTCGCCGAGGTAGGTGGCGGCCCACGGGCCGGCGACGAACCGGCCGGAATCGATCACACGAACTCCCTGAAGCGGCCCGAAGGCCGGGATCAGCGGCCGGGCGCCCGGAGGCGGGTCCATCGGCGATGACCCGGTCGGCGTGGGATAACGAGCGAGGTTCACGGGAGAACCCCCGCGTCCAAATACCCGGCGTGGGTCGTTGGCGGGCATGACGGAAGCTCCGTGGGACCGATGGGAAGGCGAGGCGTTCCGCCGCGAACTCGTTCGGTACAAGATGGAGCACCATCCGTTCAAGTCGCACGCGTTCTTCGCCGAGGTCGAGCGGGGGGAAGCGCCGCGGGAGCTGGTCCAGCGATGGGCCGCACAGTTCTACCCGTGGCTCGCGTGCGTTCCGCTCGCGATGGCCGAACGGTTCGCACGGTGCCCGTGGGAGTCGAAGTTCGACCGGTTCCGGAAGATGATCTTGGACCAGCTCGTGGAGGAGGCGGGCGACCCGAAGGGCGTGGCCCCGGGCCACCCGGAACTCTGGTTGCGGTTCTGCGAGGGTCTGGGTCTCCCGCGCGCGGAGGTCCTCGGCGCGAAGCTGCTCCCGAGTACGCTGGTCGCCATCGACGACTTCCTGTACATCAACCGCGAGGTACCGTTCTACATCTCGGCCGCCGGCTCATCCGAGCCCCCGAACGTGGAACTCTGCCAGCGACTCCTCCCCGCGTTCCGAACCCATTTCCACGTCGACGAGGACCACCTCGAGTACTATCGCCTCCACGTCACCGCCGACGAAGACCACAGCCGATGGGTCGGTGAGATGGTCGCGACGTTCGCTTCCACGCCGGAGATCCGGCGGCAGATGTGGGACGCGATGCTGCGAGGGTTCGCCCTTCACCGGCTGCTCGTCGACGGGGTGCTGCAAGGTCCCGCCCCGCCGTTCTCGGCGTGATACCGACACCGCCAGCGCGGAACGGCCGAGTTCGAGCAGCCGAAGAGATGTACGGTAAGCAGCTTCGACTGAATCGGATCTTTCCCGACCGCGCGCGGGGACTCTTCTCCGTGCCGTTGGACCACTCGGTCTCGATGGGCCCGATCGACGGGCTCGAGTCGACCGCCGAGGTCGCGCGGGAGCTGCAGGAGGGTGGGGCCGACCTTCTCATCGTGACCAAGGGGGCGGTTCGCGAGGTCGCCCCGGTCCTTCGACCGCCGACGCTCCTTGGCGTCCACATGTCGGCGTCGACCTCGCTCGGTCCGAACCCCGACCACAAGCATCGGGTGGGGACCGCCGCCGAAGCGGTCGGTCTGGGCGCGGACCTCCTGAGCGTCCAGGTGAATTTCGGCGTCGAGACCGAAGGGGAGATGCTCGCCGACCTCGGGGAGGCCGTGGACGAAGCGCGCGAACTCGGTCTCCCGCTCCTGTGCATGGCGTACGTGAAGTCCGCGGACGGAGGGAGCGCGGACGAGCTGCGCCACGCCTGCCGAGCGGCCGCCGATCTCGGGGCGGACGTCGTCAAGACGAGCTACCCGGGCGATCCGGGCGAACTCCGCCATCTGGTCCGATCGACGCCCGTTCCCGTGCTGATCGGCGGCGGAATCCGCGCAGGGACGGATGATGAATTCCTCCAGCTCGTCGAAGGCTGCATCACCGCGGGGGCCCGGGGGATCTGCATCGGGCGGAACCTGTTCCAGCGTTCTCCCCTGCTCCCGTTGGCCCGCCGGCTGGCTCGCATGCTCCACGGGGAGGCAGGGACTCCCCCGTGACCTTCGACCGCATCATCGTCGCTGCGCGGGGCTCCGACGAAGTCACGGCGACGGCGCTGGTGGAACTGGCCCGACGCCGTGGGTTCACCCGGTTCGCCCTGTCTCCCGGGACGGAACACGAGGTTCCCGGCGCGAAAGAGCTCTGGGTGGTCATGGAGAACGAGATCCGGACCAAGTCGGGGGTGGTGCCGGCGCGCTCGATCTCGATAGAATCCATAGCAGATCCAGCGGGGCTGGAATCCCTCCTCGCCCGGTCCTCGACGATGGCGTCCCCGGTCGCGGTCCGCTGGGTCGGCGAGCGAGTCCTACCGTTGGAGACGCTGATCGCACAGAGCCAGGGCCGGTTCGACGTATGGGTCGTGACGGATCGGATCGTCGAGGTCGGAGCAGCGCTCGGCGGGCTGGAGCACGGGGCGGCCACGGTCGTCGTGGAACTTCGGACCCTCCGCGATCTCGAGGAGCTGGAACGATTCCTCGAGCGCCCGGTGCGGTTGCCCGAGGGTCTCTCGCCTATCGAGGTCGTCCGGTGTGTGCCCGCGGGCGTCGGGGACCGCGTGATCGTCGACACGACCTCGCTCCTCGCCGAGGACGAAGGCCTCCTGGTCGGGAGCGCCGCGGCGTTCCTCTTTCTGGTCCTGAGCGAGGCCGTCGGCTCCCGCTACACGCGACCTCGACCGTTCCGGGTCAACGCCGGAGCCGCCCACTCCTACACGCTGCTCGCCGACGGGACGACCCGATACCTGAGCGAACTCCGACCCGGGGACGCCCTGGCGGCGGTACGGGTCGACGGGGCGGCCCGTTCCGTCCGGGTCGGTCGGCTCAAGATCGAACGCCGTCCGCTGGTGATGGTCCAAGGCGACGCGGGGCCGGAGGCTCCCACGCTGTTCGTCCAAGAGGCGGAGACCGTCCGGGTGGCCTCCCTGGCCGGCGGGATCGCGTCCACGACGATCACGACCGGAGATCGCCTGCTCGGCGTCGCGCTCCCTCCGGCTCGCCATCTCGGTACCGTCGTGGCGGAGACGATCCACGAACGATGAGCGAGACGCGGGCGCTACGCGTCGTGACCTCGCCCGATCGGACGGTTGCGAGCGTCCGGTCCTCGATTCCGGTCGCGGTGCGCGCGGGCGCACAGGTCGTCGAGGTCCGGCTCGACCGCCTTCCCGTGACGGAGATCGGGCGACTGACCGATCTATTTCCTTCGAACGTACCGCTACTGGCCACCTACCGGTCGAAAGGGGAGGGTGGCGAGGGCGCGGACGAACCGGCGCTCCGAGCTTCGATCCTCGATGCCGCCGTGGCGTTACCGTTCACGTACGTCGATCTCGAAGTGGAGAGAGACCCAGTGACGGATCGGCTCCGAGGAGATGGGGGCATGTCTCGTCGTTTCGTTCTCTCGCGCCACCTCGACAGGATCGATCTCTGGGATTCGGCCCGGTCGCTGCTCTCGACGGTCCCCCCCGGGGCGGCCTGGTCGAAGATCGTCGTTCCCGCGTCGGTCGCGGAGCTCATCCACCGGATTCTCCCAGCGCTCCCCCCGCCCGGCTCCGGGCGGTTCACCGTGCACACGACCGGGGCGAGCGGCGCTCTCCTTCGATTGTGGGCCGACCAGCTCGGTCTGAGCGCCGTCTACTGCGCTCCCCCGGACCTCCCCGACGCGGGCCGGGGGTGCCCGCCCGTCGAGTCGGCGCAGATCCCGGTGGAACGACTGCGCGTCGAGCGCATCGCGCCCCACGGACCGTTCTTCGGCCTTCTCGGTTCGCCCACGTCGCACAGTCGTTCGCCGACGATCCACGAGCGTTGGATGGAGGTCGCCCACCGACCTGGCGCCTACGTTACGGTCGACATTCTCACGGCGACCGAGCTTCAGCTCGCCGTGCCGGTGCTCCAGCGTCGGGGATTCCGCGGGCTCAACGTGACCAGCCCTTGGAAAGAAGAGGCGCTGCGACTCGCGACGACGGCATCGGGGAGCGCTCTACGGACCCGGAACGCCAACACGCTCGTACTCGAGGGTACGGCCGTCCACGCCGACAACACCGACCGGGGCGCCGTACTTCGACGCCTCGGCGAGCTCCGTCGGGAGGGAATCTGGACCGACGCGTGCGTCACCGTGCTCGGAAACGGAGGCGCCGCTCGATCGGCGTTGGACGCGGCCCGGGAGCTCCGGGCGGAGAGGTGGGTCCTCGGTCGGGATGCCGAGCGCACCGGGCGCGTCGCTCGCGAATTCGGGGCCGACCTCGTCGATACGGCGAAGGCCCCGACGACCTCGGTCATCCTGAACGCGACCTCGGTCGGTCGAGAGGAAGTTCCCCGGTTCGATTTCGACATCCGCGGACTGCTCGGTCCCGGTCGCCATCTCGTCGATTTTGTGTACGCGCCCCAATTCAGTACGGTTCGAGATCTCGCCGAGAAGGCGGGCGCCTCCTACGAGGATGGCACCCGCCTCCTCGAGTACCAGGCCGCCGAATCGTATCGTATCTGGTGGGGCGAATCGCCCCCCAGGGAACGGTCGGTGGTCCCGTGACCGCGAAGGCGGGCCACGGGGTCGGTCGAAGTTCGGGAGCGATCACGCTCGCCAACGCCCTCGCGACCGGCACGGGCGCCGCGGCGGGCATCGAGATGCCGGTCGAAGCCGAGGTCAACATCGTCGCGTCTCCCCCGGGTACGGCCAGGACGTTCATCGCGGCGGACTCGGATTCGCCGTTGGCGCGCGCGACACTGCACGCCGCCCTCGAGCGGTTCTTCCCCGGGGTGGCGGTGGAGGCGCACCTGGCGATCCGATCGGCGATCCCCCCCGCGCGGGGCCTCAAAAGCTCCTCTGCGGTCGGAGGGGCGATCGTCGAGGCGGTCGGACGAGCGGCCGGGGTGGCGACGGAGTTCGAGGGGTCCGCCCGCCTCGCCGCTTCGGTCGCGCTCGCGACCGGACAGAGCGCCACCGGAGCGTTCGACGATGCGGTCGCCACGCTCGAAGGCGGGATCGTGGTCGCCGACAACCGCGAGCGCGTCGTTGTCCGGCGCGGGGAGTTCGACGGGGGACTCTGCGCGGCCCTCTGGATCCCGTCGAAGGTGCACGCGCCGTCCGTCCGGTGGGTCGAGGAATTCCGACGTGAGCAGGAGCAGGGGAGGCGCGCGGCCGCCGCGGCGCGCGACGGTCGTTGGGCGGAAGCGCTTGAGCTCAACAGCGACCTCGTAGAGCGCGTGATGAAGTACGATTACCACGAGATCCGCAAGGAGTTGGGTCGCCGAGGCGCGGTCGCTTCCGGCGTGAGCGGCATGGGACCGACCCTGGTTGCCATCGTCGACGCCGAGCACCTGGCGAAGGTCCTTTCGGGTCTCCCGAGTCGGAACGGGGTTACCCGGACCGTGCCGCTCCGGGGCCGGTCGGGGAGTCAAGTATCGCCATGATCTTCCGCGAACTCCGACCCGGGGTCGTCGACGGCACGGTTCGCGCACCGCCCTCGAAAAGCTACACCCACCGGGCGTTGGTTATCGGAGCCCACACCGGCCGTGCGTTCCGCGTACGCCGGCCTTTGGTGGCGGAGGATACGATCGCGACCGCCAACGGTTTGCGATCGCTCGGGTATGCCGTCACAGCGCGACCCGAAATCTGGACGGTGGAAGGGCCCCCCCGGCCGTCGCCGGCCTCGCGCTCGTTCGTCGAGTGCCGGGAATCCGGCTCCACGATGCGGTTCCTCACCGCGGTCGCGGCCCTGCAGCCGCGAACGACGGGCTTTCGAGGAACCGGCCAGCTCCGGCACCGGCCCATGGAGGGTCTACTCTCCGCGCTCCAGGGCGTCGGGGCGCGGGTGCACCGGTGGCCCCCGGGCTCCGACCAAATCTTCGAGGTCGAGGGCCCGATCCATGCCGGGCGCGTCACCGTGGACTCCGCCGATACGTCGCAGTTCCTGTCCGCGCTGCTCCTCTCCTTGCCGACGCTCGAGGGCGAATCCCGCCTTCGATTCCCGGTACGACTCGTCTCCGCCCCCTACGTCGACGCGACGCTCCACCTGCTGGCTCGCCACGGCGTGGGGTGGCAACGCGAACGGAACCAGTTCACCATCCGCGGAATCGTCCCATATGAGCGCAGTTCATTCGACGTGCCGGGGGATGCCTCCTCGGCGGCCTTCCTGTGGGTCGCGGCGGCCGTCACGGGAGGATCAGTTCGGACGACCGGCACCGACCCGACGTGGCCGCAGGCCGATTGGCAGTGCCTCGACGTCCTCGAGACGGCCGGCGCCCGCGTCCGGCGGGGAGGATCGTTCATCGAGGTCCGGGGCCGCGCGACGATCCCCTTCGAGGCGGACCTGGGTGCGGCTCCGGACCTGCTGCCGCTCCTCGGCGTGCTCGCCGCGACCATTCCCGGTCGAAGCCGCCTGCGCGGGGCGGAGCACGCGGCGCGCAAAGAATCGAATCGCCGCCTCCGGACGTCGCGGTTGCTCCGCGCGTTCGGGGCGCGGGTGCGTCTTACACCGCACCTTCTCGATATCCGCGGACGCGAGCGACTGCGGGGCCGGCGGCTTCCCACTCTTCCGGACCACCGGCTCGTGATGGCGGCGGCCGTCGGGGCGCTCGCGGCCGACGGGGCGACGCGGATCGGTCCCGCCGCGGCGGTCCGAAAGTCGTTCCCGGGATTCTGGTCGGCCCTCCACGACCTCGGCGCGAGGACGCGCGCCTCTCCATGATGTCCTTCGGCAAGCGGCTTCGGCTCACCCTGTTCGGCACCAGCCACGGGCCGTACGTCGGGGTCGAGGTCGAGGGATTCCCCGCTGGGCTTGCCGTCGACGCAGCGATGATCCAGGCGGAGCTCGACCGTCGGAGTCCCGTCGGGCGGGCCCTCGCGACACGTCGGCACGAGGAAGATCGCCTAGTCATCGACGAGGGCCTCGTCGACGGACGCACCGACGGGGGGCGCTTCCGGGCCCATGTCGCTAACACCGATATTCGACGTGAACCGTACGACCGCCTCCGGTACACCCCCCGGCCGGGCCACGCCGACTTTCCGGCCCGCCATCGGTTCGGGGAGGAGGCGGACCTCTCGGGAGGCGGCATCTTCTCCGGCCGGATGACCGTCGGCCTGGTCATCGCCGGAAGCCTGGCGCGCCGACTGTTGAGGGACCACGGGATCGAGGTCGCCGCTTTCACTCGCAGCATCGGTCACGTGGACGGCTCGTGGGATGAGGCCCTCGGACTTCGCGAGCTCGTGGAAGCCGCCGGGGCCAACGAACTCGGATGCCCGGACCCTGTGGCCGCCGCGGCGATGGGGGAGGCGATAGCGACCGCACGACGGGCGGGCGACAGCGTCGGAGGGATCATTGAGGGACAGGCGACCGGCCTTCCGGTCGGACTCGGAGAACCGTTCTTCGACTCGATCGAGAGCGAGGTCGCGCAGCTCGCGTTCGCGATCCCGGGGGTCAAGGGAATCGACTTCGGTGCCGGGTTCCGGAGCGCTCGAATGCGGGGCAGCGAGCACAACGATCCCTTCGTTTGGGACGGATCGACCGTACGAACTTCGACGAACCATGCCGGAGGGATCTTGGGGGGGTTGGCGACGGGCGCGGCGCTTGTGTTCCGCGTCGCGATCAAGCCCACGGCGTCCATTGCCCGGCCCCAAGGAACGGTCGATTTGCGGACCAAGGCCAACGTCGAGATCGTTGTCACGGGTCGCCACGACCCGTGCATCGTGCCCCGAGCCGTCGTGGTCGTCGAGGCCGTCACGTCGCTCGCCCTCGCCGAGCTCGGTCTGCGGGGGGGATTTCTCTGACGGTGGACGAACGGACCCCGACGGCGGTCCTGGGTGCCGCGGGCATCATCGGACAGCATTTCGCTCGACTCCTCGCGGACCACCCGCACTTCGCGCCGCCGCTCCTCGTCGGGGCCCCTCGATCGCGCGGCGCACGATTCGGCGACCTGTGGACGCTGGCGGAGCCGGTGCCCTCCGCACTGGCGGACGAGCGTGTTCGAAGCCCCGGACCGGCCGAGCTGGCTCGCCGCGGGGTTCGGCTCGTGTTCAGCGCCCTTCCCTCCGGGCGCGCGGGGGTCATCGAGACGGACCTCGCCCGTCGGGGTCTCGACGTGTTCACCAACGCCTCGGACCACCGCGGGGACCCCGCCGTGCCGCTTCTCGTGCCCGAGGCGAATCCCCAGCATCTTGAGCTCCTCCGCCGACGACGGACCCGCGGCGTCGTGGTCGCGAACCCGAACTGCACGGCGACGGGGCTCACCCTCGCCTTGGCCCCGGTGGTGGACCTCCTCGCGCCCGCGTCGATCCACGTGGCCACCTACCAAGCCCTCTCCGGCGCGGGAAGCCCCGGGGTACCGTCTCTCGCGATCACGGACAATGTAATCCCCCTCATCCCGGACGAGGAGGAGAAGGTCGCGCGAGAGTCCGGGCGGATCTTGGGCACGGTCGGACCGAAGGGGATCCGTCGTTGGCCGGGGGACATCGTGGCCCAGTGCGTCCGCGTCGGCGTGCGCGACGGTCACCTCGAGGCGGTGACCGTGGTCGCGCGCCGTCGGCCGACCCTTCGCGCCTTGCTCCGCCGATGGACCGAGTTCGATCCGTTGCGCGAACGGGCTCTCCCAACGGCGCCGGCCCCTCCGGTCCTCGTCCGCCCCGAATCGGACCGGCCGCAGCCGCTCCTCGACCGATGGGCGGGCGCCCCCGCTTCCGCGCGGGGGATGGCGGTGTCCGTGGGACGCGTTCGGTGGGATCCCCCCTACCTCCGCTTCTTCGTCCTTTCCCACAACGCGGTCCGGGGGGGCGCCGGAGGTTCGGTGCTCAATGCCGAACTGGTTCGATCGTGGCTCGCGGAGGGCTCGCCCCGATGGGGGCCACCCCGATGACCCGCCCGGGGCTCGTCGTTTTGAAGTTCGGCGGCGCCGCGCTCGCGCGCGTCGAGCGGCTCATCGAGCGGGTGGCCGAGCTGCAGCGCCACGGCCAGCAGGTCGTCGTGGTGGTTTCGGCCCGCGAAGGCGTAACCGACCGACTTCTCGAGATCATCGAGCATCCCTCCGACCGACGGCGGCACGCGATCGACTTGGCCGCCATCGACGAGCTTCACCCCGGCATCCGGAGTTCGGTTCGGTCGATCGTTCTCGCCCTACGGGGCGCGGTGTCGGACATCGAGTCGGTGGCCACGGTCACCGTCGGCGAATCGGAGCGCGTCCTGAGCTTCGGCGAACGCATCTCCGCCGCCTGGGTGAGCCAAGAGCTCTCCCGAGCCGACATTCCGGCCGTTCCGTTCGACGCCGACACGGGCGGCCTGGTCGTGGAACGGGTGCACGGTCGCCCGGAGGTCGACCTGACGGCGTCGGGACGGCGCCTGCGACCGCGCCTCCGCCGACTTCTCCGTCGGGGTCTCGTGCCGATCGTGACCGGTTACTTTGGCCGAAACGGGAGAGGCGCGGTCGTAACGCTCGGTCGTGGTGGCTCGGACTACTCGGCGACCGCCCTCGGGGCCATTCTCCGCGCCGAGCGCGTGGAGCTCGTGAAACGGGGAGCGTCCATCCGCACCGGGGACCCGCGGTTGGTCGAGGGTACGGCGCCGATCGTACGACTCTCCTATGAGGAGGCGGAGGAACTGGCTCGGTTCGGTGCCCGCGTCCTCCACCCCCTCACCCTCGAGCCGGCCCGTCGGACCGGGTTCGAGGTATGGGTGCGCGCCGTCGACGATCCCACGGCGACCACGATCATTGGGCCGGCGCGCCCCGAGAGTGCGATCCGCGCGGTCTCGGTGCTGAGCCCACTTGCCCTCCTCCGGGTGCCCACGGCCGAAGGGTTGGACCGTCGCCGAACGGTCCGGCGACTCACGGCCCAACTGGCGCGGGCCCGGATCAGTGTCGTGACCTGGCTTACCGTACCGGGCGGTGTGGGAATGGTCTTGGAACCCCACGACGCTGGAACGTGGGGCCGGTCCGCCGCGCAATCGGTGACCAGGGCGACAACCCCGATCGCCCCACTTCGCGTGGACTTGGTCACGGCGGTCGGCGACGGTATTCTTTCCGAGTTCGGTCGGATCCCCGCCTCGGTCCTCCGCGCGGCGGAAGGCGTCGCCGTCAGCGCCCGATCGCTCTCGTTCGCGGTGCGCGCCTCCCAAACCCCGACGACGCTCAACGTGGTCCATCGCGTCCTGACCGAACGGCCTCCGCCTCCCTCGCCCGAGAGCCCGCCCGTCCGGGCTCGGGACCGCGGCCGGGCCGCCGTTCCCGCCGGATGACGTGCGTCGACTTGGGTCCGGGATGCTCGGCGTGCGAGAAACGGGCGTCGGCTCCGCAGGCGGGGGGGCCCCGAACCGTACGGTGGGAGTCGGCGGCGGAAGCATGATGGTGTCCCAGGGCTCGTCGGGTCACTTGGTGGAAGCACCGACGAGCCGCGACATTCGAGTGGGCGCCCTCGATCCTCGATCCGGCCGGGCCTCAGGCCGCCCCATCACCGCCAATCCGTGTGGGAACCTCGACGGGGGTGCGCGATGAGGACGTCGCTCAAGCTCTGCGGTCTCACGCGCGAGGCCGACGTCGTCCTCGTCCCTCCCGGGGGTGTCGCCGGGTTTGTCATCGGCGTCCCTTCTTCTCCCCGAAATCTCACCAAGGAAGTCGCCGCCGAGCTGCTCGACCACGTTCCCAAGGAAGCGGAAGCGTGGGCGGTCGTCGTCGCCCCGTCGAGCTCGATGATCCACGAACTGTTCGACGAGGTCGGCGTCGATCGCGTTCAGGTCTACGGGGGCCTTCCGACGGACCTGGAGTTCCTCGAGATCCACCATCTCGTGCCGTCGCTCGCGGTCCCGCCGGCCGGGGTGGCGGGCGAGCCGCCGAAGGTCCCGCCGGCCGAGGACTACCCCCGGCTCCACCTCGACGCCGCCGGCGACCCGCTGTCCGGGGGCAGCGGCACGGTCACGAACTGGGAGATCTGCGCCCAGATCGTGGACGCCCAGCCGGGGCGCAAGTTCACGCTCGCCGGAGGGCTCGTCCCCGAGAACGTCGGCGAGGCGCTCGCGGCGGTCCACCCCTGGGGTCTCGACGTGACCGTGGGCGTGGAACGCGAACCGGGCGTGAAGGACCCCGACCGCGTGCGGGCGTTCATCGCGGCCGTCGAGGCGTACGAGTCCACGCACGGCTAGCGCGACGACCGAGTTCCGGCTCCGGGCGCCCTTCCCCGACCGACGCGCGCCGGCCTCGCGCGGAATCCCTCCCGGAGCAGGCCTTCGAGGATCGCTTCGTGCTTGCGCTCGTCCGCCTCCATCGATTGGAGCAGGAGCGCCACCACGCCCCCGAGGCCGTCCCCGAGCTGGACCGCGGAGCCTTCTTCCGCGTGGCGTTCGCGCGCGATCAGCTGTCGGACGTCGTCGGGCGTGATGCCCGAGGCGTACGCCGCCGTCGCGCCGCGCTCTAGGATCGGGGTTAGCGACGCCACGATCTCGGCGTGGCGGAGACTGTCCGAAGCGATCTGACGGAACACGGCGCGGGTGTACTCGTCCCGCGCCTTTTGGGCGAGGCGCATGCACGCGCTGACCGCGGCCTGCTCGGCGGCGATCCGGCGGCTCAACTGGCGGACCAGCGCCGGCGTCAACGTGACCTCCTCCGCCGGACCCCGCGCCCCGGGCGTCGGGCCCATCGCGAGGGCGGTCTCGAGGATCTGGCTCCCGATCTCGTCCGGCGTCGCGGTCGATCGCGCGATGTCCCGCGCGAGCCGGCGGAGCTGGTGGCGGAGCGCCGGATCGCTGGCGTAGCCGGCGAGGCCGGTGCCGAGTCGGCGGCCGTTCACGTACTGGGAGACGGCCGAGGGCGCGATCCCCAGCCGGAGCGCCACCTCGCGACCCGCCAGGCCGAGCTCCTCGACCAGCAGGCGCGCGACCATCGCCTGCACCAACTGTACGCGGCGCGTCGCCGAAGGGTGGCCCATGGTGCAGGGGATTCGGGTCCGCGCTTAACGATTCGGTTCACACTGAGAATCACCGCCCGGGACTTCACAAAGACAACGCTTAAACCCTCGACCGCGCGTCGGCGGCGCGAGGAGAACGCGTACGGTACAACCCAGCGAGGCGCAGGTCCTTCTGCTCGGAGCGTTCGCGGGCCTCACCATCTTCCTCGGCCTCCCGCTCGCACGCCTGAAAGGCCTCTCGTCGAGGACCCGGGCCACCCTGACCGCCATCGCGGTGGGGATCCTGTTGTTCCTCTTCGTCGACGTGCTCGGGAACTCCCACGCGATCGTCGCCACCGCCATCGCGGGGGGCCACGCGTCGCTCGGGGTGGAGTACGCGACCCTGCTCCTCATCGGGTTCGCCGCCGGAACGCTCCTCTTGGTGGCCTTCGAGCGGGCGTTCACCCAGCGCCTCAGGTCGCAGGAGGCGGTCGCCGGCGGCCCGGCGGACCCCGGGGGGATCAGCCCGCTCCATCTCTCGACGATGATCGCGGTGGGGATCGGTCTCCACAATCTGGCCGAGGGGCTGGCGATCGGCGCGGCCTACTCGGCGGGCACGCTCACCCTCGCGGTCGTCCTCGTCGTGGGGTTCGCCATCCACAACACGACCGAGGGGTTCGGCATCCTGGGACCCGGCATGATGGCGGGACAGCGGTACTCGTGGCGCCGTCTCGGCGTGCTCGGCTTGATCGGGGGCGGCCCCACCGGGATCGGCACCGCCCTCGGAAGTCTGGTCCACTCCGAACCGGTCTATCTCGCTTGTTTCGGTCTGGCGGCCGGCGCCATCCTCTACGTCGTCCTCCAGATGTCCCGGCCGATGATGGCGCCGGCGAGCAAGACGGTGGCGACGTTCGGCGTGGTCGTCGGTTTCGTCCTCGGAGTGATCACGGACCTCGTGATCACGATCGGCGGGGGTTGATCTCGGACCGGGCGCCCGGCCGCGCCGGGCGACGGATCCCGGCTAGGGCCGGATCCGCTCGAGGCTGAGGTAACGCACGGACCCGGAGCGCGGAACCTCGGCGAGCAGGAACTCCTTCCGGACGCCCTGCGCGACGCGGATCCCGCCGGCCATCTCGGGCCAGGTGCCCACGTGGTCGGCGGCGACCGCCCGGATCAGATACCGTGCGTGCGCGAGATCCGGACTCCGGGGGTACGCTCGAAAATGCGAGCCGTACTTGAATCCCGTTTTGACCACGAGGTTCTCCGCGCGCAGCGTACGGTACGCCCGCAGTCGGTCGTCGAACGAACGGTCGAGGCGGCGCGCGCGGGCGAGCAGGCCCGCGTTCGCGACCGGTCGCCCGGTGCGGCCGTCGGTGAGGACCAGCTGGCCGTCGCTGACGAGATGCGACGCCTCGAGCAGGCTCAATTCGAGCCGGGCCCCGACGCGACTGCCGTACGCCAGGTTCCTCCCCAGCGCCTCGACGGCGGTCGGTTCGAAGACGGTGACCCGATCTCCCACGAGCCACCCCGTCGTCGGCGTGGCGAGTCGGGTCGGGGGCAGGGTGCCGGTCGGCCGGGGACGACGGACCCGGTAGTACGTGAGGTCGGATTCCTCATCGACGACCCCGAGGAGCAGCGTCTTCTTCGCGCCGAGGGCGCGGTCGGCGAGCGTCGAGATCCGGGCCACCTCGAATGCGACCCGTTCGCTGATCGGCTCGACCCAGAAGCGCGCGGGGGTCTTGTGCAGGACGCCGCCCCGGGGAAGGACGGCGAACACGGTCGGCGGCGGGCTCGGCCGAACGACGTAGCCGCGTTGCCGGAGGTCCCGGTAGACCAGGTACCGGACCGCGAACGCCGGGTCGACCCGGTTCGCCCGGCGGTAGAGGTCCGGCCACGCGAGGGGCTTGCCGCGCCCGTCCTCCACCGGGAGCCGGCCCATCTCGAGAAGGTACACCGACTCGAAACGGTCGAGGTGGAGGCCCTCGGGGGTCGGCGTCCCGAAGAAGCCCCGGCCGTAGACCGTCGCGCCCTCGGCGGGCTCCGGCACGACGACCGTCGCGTCGGGCCGAACGGTCCCGCTCACGGGGTGGCGTGGCGCAACTCTTCCAGCGTCACGAGCGGCTCCAAGATGACCCCGGCCGTAGCGAGGGTCGGGCCCGCGCCTTCTTCCCGGTCGACCACGACGAGCGCGCGGTCGACGGTGGCACCCGCGGCGCGGAGGATCTCGACGGAGCGGAGCACGGAACCGCCGGTCGTGGTGACGTCTTCGAGGAGAACGAACGTGCTTCCCGCCGGGACTTCACCCTCGAACAGCTGCTGCGTTCCGTGGTCCTTGGGCTGCTTGCGCAGGACCACGATCGGTCGTCCGATCTCGAGCGCGGTCGCCACCACGAGGGGGACCGCCCCGAGCTCCATCCCGGCCAGGCGCTCGCCCGGTCGGATCCGCCGTGCGAAGGCCCGGGCGATCACCCGGAGCCGGCCGGGATCCGTCCAGACCTGCTTGACATCGATGTAGAAGGTGGACGTCCGGCCCGACGTGAGGGTGAACGTTCCGAACTTGACGGCCCCCGACGCGAGGAGGAGCCGCGCGACCTCGGCGCGTTCGTCGCCCGATCCGCCGACCTCGGGCGCTACCACGGCACCTTCTTCGTGCCGATCTTGTAGCCGATCCAATTGAACCCGGCGTGCAGTCCCAGCGTGAACACGAGGAGCCAGAAGACGGCCTCGAGGGAAAAGAACGTCGGGACGAAGATCGAGGGGAAGAAGAGCGCGCCGACGAGCACCGGGAACGCCACGAACGGAACTTGGTCGAGGAGGAACGTCCGCGCGCCGCTCGCCCGGTTCCACCGACGCTTCACGAACGAGCCCAGAGCGTCGCCGACCATCGCGCCGCCGGTGAGAAGAAGGACGACCGGGATCGACGCGAGGACCGACGGCCCGAACGCCGGCACGAGTTGGAGGGAGGGGGGCGCGATCAGGATGAGGTACGCTTGGAAGAGTCCGAACGGCATCGCGAAGAACGTGCCGAACAGGAACCCGGACCAGGTCTTGGACGGTCCAAGGATGCGTCGGCCGTCGCCCCGCCACAGTCGACCGAAATCCATCGGGGGCCCTCGGCCGCGGGGAAGGGTCGCGGTCGCGTTGGCGATGTAGGTCGACGTCAGGACCCACAGGACCTGGGCCGGGACGATGAGATGGTGGTCGACCAACGGCGCGGTCCCCCGTCACGAGGTCCGGACG